>NZ_JAUZUS010000040.1:0-1039 GCF_031844145.1 Kocuria sp. PD6 | reverse complement strand
CTGGGCCGCCCCCTTCATTCGGTCCGGTCGCTCTGTGAGTCGTCGGTTTCGATTTGATGGGTGCACTGCCGAGCGTACTCGGCCGGGGGTAGGTAGCCGAGCGATGAGTGCCGACGCTGATGGTTGTACTCGGTCTTCCAGTCGCCGATCACGACCTGGGCGTGCAGCAGTGAGTAGAAGCTGTTGATGTTGAGGCACTCGTCGCGGAGGCGGCTGTTGAACGATTCGACGTATCCGTTGTGCCAGGGCGAGCCGGGCGGAATGTAGAACAGGCCGGTGCGGGTACCCGCCCAGTCGGCCATCGCGTCGCTGATGAACTCGGGCCCGTTGTCGCTGCGGAGCACACCCGGTGCACCGCGGACGGCGACGAGCTCTTCGAGGTGGGCGGTGAGCCGGTCGGCGGTGATCGACCGCTCCACGAGCCCGCCGATGCATTCGCGGGTGTGCTCGTCGACGATGGAGCAGATCTTGATCGGGCAGCCCCGCTCGTCGGCGTCGAACTGGAAGTCCACCGCCCATGCGAGGTTCGGTGCGACTGCCGCCGGGGCGTCGACGGTCGAGGATCCGACACGCTTGCGGCGTCGCCGCTGCGGGACGCGGAGGCCTTCGGCTCGCCAGAGGCGTTGGATCTTCTTGTGGTTGACCGCCCAGCCCTCACCCCGGGCGTCGTGATACGCCCGCCGGTACCCGTAGCGGGGATGCTTCTTCGCCCACGCGCGCAGCCAGTCTCGCAACGCGCGATCAGGGTCGGCGACCGTGTCGCCCTTGAGCGGGCGACGGTACGCGGACCTGCTCAGCCCGGCCAGACGGCACGCCATCCGCTCGCTCACCTGCAGTGTCCTGATCAGGTGCGAGACGGCGGCGCGGCGCCTGCCCGGGCCTAGAAGTTTCCCTCGGCCAGCTCCTTGAGCGCGGCCTTCTCCAGCTCCGCTTCGGCCAGCAACCGCTTGAGCGTGGCGTTCTGCTTCTCCAGCTCCCTGAGGCGCTTCGCGTCGTCGGCCTTCAGTCCGCCGTACTGGTTACGCCACCGGTAATACGT
>NZ_JAUZUS010000039.1:0-1185 GCF_031844145.1 Kocuria sp. PD6 | reverse complement strand
AAGAGCTATCGGGCTGGGGCTCCAAGTCGTGACAGCAGCGGGCCGGTCGTCCATTGCGGGTGAGGTCCTCGAGACGTAGTCCCCTCCTGCCGGAGCTGGCTCAGAGGGAAGGCCGCAGCCATAGCGATTCGTAACTCGGGGTTAGAGCGCCGGGCCCTCGAGTCGCCAGGCAACCCGGAGATGACTCTCACCGCACCAGATTCCGTGCGAATCGAGTGAGACCGCGCTCTCGGTGGCAGACGACATCACGATGGTCCGATGCGCGGCTGCCTCTGACGACTGTGACGAGGCGATGGCGAAGGGCATCCCCTGCAGGCCCACCCCAAGGGCTTTGCCGGCGGCCTCCTTGGCCGTCCAGATCTCAGTGGAGAGGCGCTCCTCCCCAACCTCGCCCAGAAGCTCCTGCCGCTCGTCGGGAGACCATGCCCAGCCAAGATCGGAGCACGCCTGCTGGGTCAGTCGTCGCTCGACATCGACGCCAATCGGAACATCCGCGACGACGACCACGGTGGTCGCCGGAGAGTGAGCGACTGAGAAGCATCGACGCTCATGACGAAGCGGAAAATGCCGTTCTGAGCTGCGGAAATACTTCCGAGCTGCGACCCCAAGCGCTTGCTCCACCAAGCGAGCGGCGATGTCCTCGCCCTCGACAGAGGGGGCCTGCCAGAGGCTGAGGGCCGGGGGTGATCTGCGACATATTACGAAAAATTCCTCGCCGCGACTTGATGCATGCACATGCACTAGTCTAGGTTGCTGCATGTACATCAATCAAAGCCCCGAGAGGCCAGTGCCTGGCACCCAGGAGAGCCCCCCTCTCGGATGAGACGAACAGGAAGGAGCAACCATGACCCTGACAGTGACACCTGCCAGCGCGGCGACACCTCGTCTCAAGTTGTCCGCGGGAACCATCGTCGAAGGCGAGGACAAGCGCGCCGACGACGTCGCCGGCCTCGAGTATGGGATCTACCGCGCGGCCAAGAACCGTCGGCTCGTCGATGAGTGCGTCGAGGTCCTCAACCGCGGAGGCGTGGCGGCACTGGTCCCGACCACAGCCACGGAGGCCTATCTGGAGTCGATTGCCGAGCAGGTAGAACAGTTCGCAAGGTCCCGGCCCCGGACAGAGGGCGCTGCAACCGGCGGGATCCTCGCCCTGCCTACCTCCGGCTCGACGGGCACCCCAAAACT
>NZ_JAUZUS010000038.1:0-1222 GCF_031844145.1 Kocuria sp. PD6 | reverse complement strand
TCACAGCACCCTCGAAAGGACATCATCACGATGACCGCTCCTCACATTGTCGACCCTGCCGGCCTGCTCGGCGAAGCCCTGTCCGACGCGTCCCCGGATCTGATGCGCAGCTTGTTGCAGACGGTGATCAACGCTCTCTTGTCTGCTGATGCCGAGGCGGTGGTCGGCGCCGAATGGGGCAAGCCCACCCCGACCCGGTCTGCGCAGCGCAACGGCTACCGGCACCGTGAGCTCGACACCCGCATCGGCACGATCGACGTCGCCGTGCCGAAACTGCGCACCGGCACCTACTTCCCCGAGTGGTTGCTGGAGCGGCGCAAACGGGCTGAGTCCGCGCTGATCACCGTGGTCGCCGACTGTTACCTCGCCGGGGTCTCGACCCGTCGGATGGACAAGCTGGTGAAGACCCTGGGCATCAACTCCCTGTCGAAGTCCCAGGTCTCGCGCATGGCCGGTGACCTCGACGAGCACGTGGAGTCCTTCCGCCACCGGCCACTGGACGAGGCCGGCCCTTTTACGTTCGTCGCCGCCGACGCGCTGACCATGAAGGTCCGAGAGGGCGGGCGGGTGGTCAACGCGGTCGTGCTGCTGGCCACCGGGGTCAACGGCGACGGCCACCGGGAGGTCCTCGGGATGCGGGTGGCCACGGCCGAGACCGGGGCGGCGTGGAACGAGTTCTTCGCCGACCTGGTGGCCCGGGGCCTGGGCGGAGTCCGCCTGGTCACCAGTGACGCCCACGCCGGTCTCAAGGACGCGATCGCCGCGCACCTGCCCGGGGCGTCCTGGCAGCGGTGCCGCACCCACTACGCGGCCAATCTCATGTCGATCTGCCCGAAGAGCATGTGGCCGGCCGTGAAGGCGATGCTGCACTCGGTCTATGACCAGCCCGATGCCGCCGCGGTGAACGCCCAGTTCGACCGGCTGATCGACTACGTCGCCGAGAAGCTGCCCGAGGTGGCTGAGCACCTGGCCGACGCCCGGGAGGACCTGCTGGCCTTCACCGGCTTCCCGAAAGACGTGTGGATGCAGATCTGGTCCAACAACCCCGCCGAGAGGCTGAACAAGGAGATCCGCCGCCGCACCGACGCGGTCGGGATCTTCCCCAACCGAGCCGCCATCGTTCGCCTCGTGGGCGCGGTGCTGGCCGAGCAGACCGATGAGTGGGCCGAGGGCCGCCGCTACCTCGGACTCGAGGTCCTCACCCGTTGCCGGCTCACCCCCG
>NZ_JAUZUS010000037.1:0-1281 GCF_031844145.1 Kocuria sp. PD6 | reverse complement strand
TAGCGGACGCAGCGGTCTCGTAGGCGTTCGGGGCGATGTTGCCGATCGCGGAGTGGCGGCGGCGGGTGTTGTAGCGGTTCGCCCACCGGAACACGGCCCGGTAAGCCGTGGCCTGGTCGGGGAACGCGGGGCGACCCTCGAGCAGCTCGCGCTTGAGAGCCGCGTTGAACGATTCGGCCAAGGCGTTGTCCGCGGACGAGCCGATCGCGCCCATCGACTGGGTCACCCCGAGCCGCTCGCAGAGAGTTGCGTACGACTTCGAGGTGTAGACCGACCCGTGGTCCGAGTGGAAGATCGCGCCGCGCAGAGTGCCGCGCTCGCGCCGCGCGGTCCTGAGCGCGTCCTCGACGAGTTCGGTGCGCATGTGCCCGGCCATGCTCCACCCTGCCAGCTTCCGCGAGCCCAGATCGATGCAGGACGCGAGGTAGAGATTCGTGCCGTCGGCGATGGGCAGGTAAGTGATGTCGCCCACGTAGCGGCGGCCCGGCTCCCCAGCGGTGAAGTCTCGGCCGACCAGGTCGGGGAACTTCCGGTCGGACTGGTCCGGCACCGTAGTCTTCACGCGCTTGCGCAGGCGGATGCCGGCCAAGCCGTGCTGACGCATCACGCGGGCCACCCGCTTGTGGTTGACCCGCTCGTCGGCAGGCGCGTCCTCGTTGAGGTCGGCGGTGATCCGCGGCGCCCCGGATGCGCGGTCCCCGCCCTGCTGCGGGTCTTGCAGCGCCCGGATCCGTGCCGCCAGCGCCGCGTCCGCTGCCACCCTCGCGGCCCGTTGCGGCGCGGCGGCCAGCCATGCGTAGAACGACGACCTCGCGATCTCCACGACCTCGCACAACCGCTTCACGCTCCAGGCGTCCTTGTGGTCCTCAACGAACTGGAAGCGGTTCACCAGTTCGTCTCCCCGGCGAAATACTTCGCCGCCTGGCGCAAGATGTCCCGCTCCTCGGCGAGCTTGGCCTGCTCGGTCCGCAGCGCCGCGTTCTCGGCCTCCAGCCGGGCGATCCGCGCAGCCTGCGACTCCGGCCGACCGGCCGGCGCGGCCGTGGGCGCCCCCGCGGTCGTGGTCCTAGAGCCGAGCTTGTCGACCCACTCCTTCAACGAGCCCCGGGACACGCCCAGATCCGCCGCGATCCCCTTGAGCGTCGCGCCCGGCGTGGACTCGTACAAGTCCACCGCCCGGCGACGGAACTCGTCGGTGTAGTTCTTCCTGGCCATCCTTGGATTCTCGCTTCCCCAGCATCGTGCTGGATACCGCGTGTCCAAGATCAAGGGTCAAGCCCC
>NZ_JAUZUS010000036.1:0-1428 GCF_031844145.1 Kocuria sp. PD6 | reverse complement strand
CGGCTCTTCACAATTCGGGGTGTAGGTGTGGTCTGAATCCGCCGGCTTCGAGGAGTGCGCGGGCTATGTAGTTGGTGAGGTTGCGGAAGCCGAGGGCGGAGCCGCGGAGGTGTTCGAGGCGTCCGTTGATGGCCTCGGTGGGGCCGTTGCTGGTGCCGGGCCGGTCGAAGAACGCGAGGATGTCGGCGGCGCGCTGTTTCAGTGTCCTGCCGAGTTTGCGCAGTTCGGCCAGTCCGGTGGGGATGCCGCTGGAGAGGGAGTCGATGAGCAGCTGCATGACGAACTTCCCGAGCTTCCGGTCGGGTTCCCGGTAGGCGGTGACCATCCGCTGGTAGATGCCCCAGGTCGCCTCGACCTCAGCGTGCTGCTCGTCGGCGAACAGGTTCTCCAGGCGGGTCTGCTGCTTCTCGGTGAGCAGCCCCGCTCCTGTGTGGAGGGTGCGGCGGGCCTTGTAGAGCGGATCCTCCTTCCTCCCGCGGCGCCCGAGTGCGTCGCGCTGAACCCGGCGGCGGCACTCGTCGAGCGCGTCGCCGGCCAATCTCACGACGTGGAATGGGTCCATCACCGCGACCGCGTCCGGGAGTTCTTCGGCGGTCGCGGTCTTGAAGCCGGTGAACCCATCCATCGCGACGACCTCGACACCGTCCCGCCAAGTCTGGGGGCGTTCGGCGAGCCAGGTCTTGAACACCTGCTTCGAGCGCCCTTCGACCATGTCCAGCAACCTGGACGGTCCCGTCTTCTCCCGCACCGGGGTGAGGTCGATGATCACGGTGACGTAGCGGTCGCCGTGGCGGGTGTGACGCCAGGCGTGCTCGTCGACGCCGATCACACCGACCCCGTCGAACCGGGCCGGGTCATCGATCAGGAGCCGCTTGCCCTCGGCGAGGACCGCGGAGTTCGCCGTATGCCACGACACTCCCAGGCCCGCGGCGACACGGGACACGGTGAGATGGTCGAGCACGATGCCCTCCAGCGCCCACCGCATCCCGCGACGGGACAGCTTCGCCCGCGCAGGCGCCGCCGCGGTGAGGTCTTCTCGCCAGGACCGCCCGCAGCCGGCGCACTTGTAGCGGCGGACCCGGATCAGCAGCGTCGTCGGGCGGTGTCCGAACGGCTCGTGCGCGAGCAGCCGCGTATCCGTCCCGCGGGAGAGCGCCTGGCTGCCGCAACCCCGACACCACGGATCCGGCTCCGCAACACGGCACTCGATCACCGCCCGCTCCGGCTCAAGGCACTGGCCGACGGCCTGAAGGCCGAGTTCATCGAGTCGGCAGAACACGGTCAGGTCAGGGGTCGCGAAGGTAGCGTGGAGCACGTCGAGGTCTTCCGGGCAGATGGTCAGTGTGAGAACTTCCATCATCGGGAGACCTCGACCCCTACCCCGGCATCAACGCGCTCAACCACCCACCCCCTCAACTGCGAAGAGCC
>NZ_JAUZUS010000035.1:0-1430 GCF_031844145.1 Kocuria sp. PD6 | reverse complement strand
GGGCCTTCACAGCTGAGTGTGGGTAGCGGTTCTCCGCCAGGGGCGATGACCGCCTGCGGCGAGCAGAGCCCGTAACCGGTAGTTGTCGAAGTTGCGGAAGCCGCGGGCGACGCGACGCATGGTCTCGATGACGCCATTGACCGCTTCCGTGGGCCCGTTCGAGGCTCCTGCGGTATCGAAGTAGGCCAGGATCGCGGCCTTCCACCGGCGTAAGGTCCGTCCGAGCCGGGCGATCTCCGGAATGGGACAGGACGGGAAGGCACCGAGAATCTCGGCGACGAGCCGGCGCCCCTGCTCGGGGCGGGCGTGGTAGACCGCGCGCAGCTTCTGGTAGCAATGCCAGGCAAGGGTGACCTCGTGATGCGGGTCCCCGGCCTCGAGCTTCGCGTTGAGTCGGCGGACCTGCCTCTCGGTCAGGTGCTCGGCGCCGATCTGCAGGGTGCGGCGGATCCCGTACAACGGGTCCCCGGCTCTCCCGCGGTGGCCCAGAGTGTCCTGCTGCACGCGGCGGCGGACCTCATCGACGACCTGCCCGCCGAGCTTGACCACATGGAAAGCGTCGAGAACGGTGATCGCCTCCGGGAGCTCGTCGCGGATGGCATTGGCGTAACCGTGGAACGGATCCAGCGTCGCCGTGCGGATCCCGCTCGTGAACGCCGGCCCCTGCTCGATGAGCCAGTCGCCGTAGGCCGCCCCCGTGCGCCCGGGCACCAGATCCAGCAGTCGTGCCCGGGGCCGGCCGTCCTCGCCGCGGGAGTGGTCCACGATCCCGGTGACCAGCCCAGTGCCGGGTGGGCCCACGTGGCGCCAGACGTGCTCGTCCACGCCCAGGGCGTCCACCCCGGCCAGCCGATCCTCCGCGGCCAGCTGGGCCTCGATGACTGGAGTGATGGCGTCCCAGACGGTGTTCCAGGCGACCCCGAGCATCTCGGCCAGGGCCGAGACCGCGATGTCGTGGCAGCGCAGCTGCGTCACCGCCCAAGCAATCGCGCGGGTGGTGAGCTTGGCCCGCGGTGCCGCCAGCTCGTGGACCTCACTGAAGGTCGTCACCTCGCACGCCGTCTCATGGCAGCGGTAGCGGCGTTTGCGCCAGACCACCCGCACGGGCACCCCGGCGCAAGGCAGGTCGTGCAGCAGCACCGCCACCCGGCCATGGCCGACGGCGAGCACCCCGCAAGCCGGACAGCCCACCAGTGACGGCACGGTCTCGACCACCAGGGTGAACGAGGAGCGGTGCCGCTCGATCGTGAGCACGTGGACATCGGGCAGGTCGAAGAGCGCGCACGCCGGCGCGCACATAGCATGGGACACATCGAGGCCTTCGAGGACGGTTGGATTCAGCACCCCCATCCTGGAGGCCTCGACCCCTACCCGACCCCCGTGACACGCACCCCGCTTGGGCCCTTACCCACACTCATTTGGGAAGGGCC
>NZ_JAUZUS010000034.1:0-1434 GCF_031844145.1 Kocuria sp. PD6 | reverse complement strand
GGCTCATCACAAAGCAGGGTGTAGCGGTGTCTTGAGCTGTGCGGCGCGTCGGTACGTGGATGGGGGTCGAGGCCTCCCGAAGATGGAAGTTCTCACACTGCCCATCCGGAAGACCTCGACGTGCCCCACGCTACCTTCGTTAGCCCTGACCTGACCACGTTCACCCGCCTCGATGAGCTCGGCCTCGAGGTCATCGGCCAGCATGTGGAGCCGAACCAGGCGGTACTGGCCTGCCGGGTCGCCAATCCCGACCCGTGGTGCCGACGGTGCGGCTGTGAGGGAACCCCGCGCGGCAGCGTGGTTCGCCGGTTGGCGCACGAGCCGTTCGGTTGGCGACCCACCGTCCTGCTGATCACGGTGCGCCGCTACCGGTGTTCCGAGTGCGGGCACGTGTGGCGCCAGGACATGAGCAAGGCCGCCGAACCGCGATCCAAGCTGTCCCGGCGGGCGCTGCGCTGGGCGCTGGAAGCACTCGTGGTCGGCCACCTCACCATCGCCCGGATCGCCGAAAGCTTGGCCGTGTCGTGGAACACCGCCAACGACGCCGTCCTGGCCGAAGGCCGGCGGGTCCTGATTGATGACCCGAAGCGGTTCGACGGCGTGCGCGTGCTCGGCGTCGACGAGCACGTCTGGCGCCACACTCGCCGCGGCGACAGATACGTCACCGTGATCATCGACCTCACTCCGATCAGGGACAACACCGGCCCGGCACGCTTGTTGGACATGGTCGAGGGCCGCTCCAAGCAAGCATTCAAGACCTGGCTCGCTGCCCGTCCCAAGCAGTGGCGGGCCAGGGTGGAGGTCGTCGCGATGGACGGCTTCACCGGGTTCAAGACCGCCACCACCGAAGAGTTGCCCGATGCCACTGCTGTGATGGATCCATTCCACGTGATCCGCCTCGCCGGGGATGCCCTCGACCAATGCCGCAGGCGGGTCCAGCAAGACCTCCACGGCCACCGCGGCCGTGCCACCGACCCGCTCTACCGGGCCCGCCGCACCCTCCACACCGGTCTGGACCTGCTCACCGCCCGACAGAAGACCCGCCTAGAGACCCTGTTCGCCGGCGATGACCACGTCGAGGTCGAGACCACCTGGGGCATCTACCAGAAGATGATCGCTGCCTACCGGGAACCCGACCGGGCCACGGGACGCATCCGCATGCAGGCCGTCATCGACGCCGTCGGCAGCGGTGTCCCCGCCGCTCTGAAGGAGGTTATCGTGCTGGGCCGCACCCTGAACAAGCGGGCCGCTGACATCCTCGCCTACTTCGACCGGCCCGGCACCTCGAATGGCCCCACCGAGGCCCTGAACGGTCGGCTCGAACACCTCCGCGGCTCAGCCCTCGGCTTCCGCAACCTCGTCCACTACATAGCCAGATCGCTGCTCGAGACCGGCGGATTCAGACCCCAACTACACCCTGCTTTGTGATGAGCC
>NZ_JAUZUS010000033.1:0-1465 GCF_031844145.1 Kocuria sp. PD6 | reverse complement strand
GGGTCTCAAGGCGGATTCAACTGGTCGTCGCAACACCTCGATCGGGAGGTGTCAGATGGTTCGTCGTCAGCAGGCAGCAGATCGGGCGGAGCGACCGAAGCTTCGGTCCCCTGGGCATCCGAAGTTCCAACGGCATGTCGAGGCGGCGTTCTGGGCGGAGATCGCCAAGGGGCTATTGCCCATCGAGGCTGCTGCCGTGGTCGGCGTGGCGCAAGCTGTCGGTCAGCGATGGTTCCGCCACGCTGGCGGCATGCCTCCATTCGATCTGAAGTTCACGCCAACCGGACGCTACCTGTCGTTCGCTGAGCGTGAGGAGATCGCATTCCTGCGTGCTCAGGGACGCGGCGTGCGCGAGATCGCTCGAACTCTAGGCCGTAACCCGGGGACGATCTCCCGTGAGCTGCGCCGGAATGCGGCCGTCCGCTACGGAAGTCGCGGGTATCGAGCGTCGGTTGCGCAGTGGAAGGCCGACATGGCCGCGAAACGCCCGAAGGCGGCGAAGCTGGTCACGAACGTGCGGTTGCATACCTACGTCCAGGACCGATTATCGGGGCAGATCGCCACGCCTGATGGCAAGGTGATAATCGGTCCCGAGCCCCCACGGTTCACGGGGATCAACAAGCCCCACCGTAAGCACCGCGGGTGGTCCACGGCGTGGAGTCCGGAGCAGATCAGCAACCGGCTCAAGGTCGACTTCCCCGATGATGAGTCCATGCGCATCAGTCACGAGGCGATCTACCAATCCCTCTACATTCAGGGCCGCGGCGCGCTCAAACGCGAGCTTGTCTGGTGTCTGCGCACGGGCCGGGCGCTGCGCGCGCCGCGGGAACGGTCACGCCGCAAGACTTGGGCGCACGTCACTCCTGGAACGCTGATCAGCGAACGTCCCGCAGAAGCCGGAGACCGAGCTGTTCCCGGCCATTGGGAGGGTGACCTGCTGATTGGGCTCGAGCGCTCAGCGATTGGCACCGTCGTCGACCGCACGACCAGGTTCACGATGCTGGTCCACCTCCCCCGTGAGAAGGGATACCGACACAAGGAAACACCCAAGAACGGCCCCGCGCTGGCCGGCTATGGCGCGATCACGATGAAGAACGCGCTGGCGAGCACGATGTCGACGCTGCCCGCCCAACTGGCGAGGTCGTTGACCTGGGATCGCGGCAAGGAGATGTCCGCTCACGCACAGTTCACGGTCGAGACGGGCATCCCGGTGTTCTTCGCCGATCCGCAGTCCCCCTGGCAACGCGGCACGAACGAGAACACCAACGGACTACTGCGCCAGTACTTCCCCAAGGGCACCGACCTGTCGAGCTGGACGGCAGAGGAGATTGAAGCCGTCGCTCACGCACTCAACACAAGGCCCCGCAAGACCCTCGGCTGGAGAACCCCTGCCGAAGCCTTCAACGAGCAGCTACTGTTGCTCCAACAAGCCGGTGTTGCAACCACCGGTTGAACCCGGTCAATT
>NZ_JAUZUS010000032.1:0-2128 GCF_031844145.1 Kocuria sp. PD6 | reverse complement strand
CGAGCACCTGACCGACGAGGGAAAGCTCTACCTCTGCGCCATCAAAGACGTGTTCTCCGGCCGTATCGTGGGCTACTCGATCAGCGACCGAATGAAGGCGCGTCTCGCAGTGAAAGCGCTGGACAATGCGATATCCAGGTGTCGCGACACCGCCGGATGCATTGTGCACTCGGATCGCAGGAGCCAGTTCAGGTCACGGAAATTCGTGCACGCCCTGAACCGTCATCACCTCATCGGATCGATGGGTCAGGTCGGTGCCGCCGGGGACAACGCCGCAATGGAATCGTTCTTCGCACTGCTGCAGAAGAACGTCTTGGACCGCAAGCGCTGAAGGATGAGAGAGGAGCTCCGCATCGGGATCATCACCTGGATCGAGCGCACCTATCATCGACGCCGCCGACAGGCCCGCCTGGGCCGATTGACCCCCATCGAATACGAGACCATCATGAACCCGGCCGTGAGCCTCGTGGCCTGACACCCCAACTGTCACCTGATCGTGCGGCAGTCCCGTGTGCGTAATCAAGGCAAGCGCGTGCACTCGATACCGCATGACCAGCGCTGCACTAGTAGAAGCGGCGACTATGAGAACGATCGCCCCGGCGACTAGCGTCATGACACCACCTCATCAATCCACCGGGTGACTGCCTCGCTGGCGGCGGCCAAGATCATCGAGTCGACCAGCATGAGCTGAGCCGCCGCGTCCCGGTCGAATAAAGCCAGCGTCTCGGAATACTCCTCCACCTGGCGATGCAGATCGAGGACGAGGCCAGATACGTAGGCAATGACATGTCTTGTCACTTGATCATCTGACGGTTCTGGCATGCGGTACCCCATCTCGCTCACCACCGGAACTTCCGGACTTCTTCCGCCGCGTACTCGGCGTAGGAGTCTGCGATGTAGTTGAGCCGGGCAGCCGTGGCTGGATCACCGTCGGCTTGGAACTGCGACTCTCGGCTCAGCATCGCCGACAAATGCATACCCGTTGCAGCCACCATGCCGGCAGCCTGGATACGAGAAATCGCCACGAGCCCACGAGTCTTCTCGACATTCTGCGCTCGGGCTAGCGAACGCGCCTCCCCTCGGGTGTACCCCTCAGGTTTTTGGGGAACGGAGCGGTTGCCGCCCGTAGGGATGATGCTGGACATCGGGATTCTCCTTCGATTGATCCGATCAGGTATCCACGATTCAACCCAGCGATTCCTCCCAGGTCGTGACAGAAAAGTGCACAGAATGGAGGCATGATCGCTCCACACAGGTCGGCCGACTCGCTGCTCGTTGGCCCGGGCGCCGCCCCAAGTGCACTCCGCGCGCATGCGGATCTGGTCGACATCATCAGGCGCGAGCTCCTGCAGCTGCGGAAGTCACATGGATCCCTGACCATCCAGAAGTTCGCCCAGCACGAAACCCTCCGACATGCCTGTGGCGGGGACGATCTTCTCGACGCCTACGCAAAGTTCCGACGGGAGATGACTCGCTTTCAGACCCAGGGAAGGATTGAGGCAGCAGCAGCCCTGTCGATCATCGCCGAAGCAGACACAGTGCTTGATCGGCTTCAAGTGACGGCCGAGACTCTCTCTCCGGATGAGTGGCGAGACCAGCGCACGGCTCGACGCTGGAGTGATGCAGGGATGCCGGTCCTGGCTGAGCATCTTGCATATTTAGCCGAAGTCCAGGGACGACTTGGCCGGGAGCTTCTAAATCTCCTAGTCGAAGGTGATATCGACGTAGGCATCCGCCTCACCATTGACCAAATGACACACAAAGAATTAGATTCCAGAGCCCCAGAAATACGCATATGGCGGTCGCCAGAAGAAAACATCCCGCAAGAGCTCACGTTAGGCCTGGAGAGGTTTCAAAGCACAAGCGTCGAGCAAGGTCCGTATATGATGCGGCGACACGTCCTGCAAATCGACATGCCAGACGCCACCACAGTCGCTCCTGAGACAGCAGCTCTAGCCGTCACGATCACTGGTCAAGATGCGCCAATGCGCACGGTCATCATGGAAGATCACAGCCAGTTGCGCCCACACTTTCGAGTTCGATGGGCCACCTACAGAACAATTGCAACGATGACCATTGAAGCAATGCCATAGCCACTACAGCGCGCCGTTAGGAGAACCGATACATT
>NZ_JAUZUS010000031.1:0-2226 GCF_031844145.1 Kocuria sp. PD6 | reverse complement strand
GGAGCACAGGACCACTTGAGTTCCAGCCATCGTCGCAACACTGGTTCAACTCGCATTCAGTAAAGCATGGAGTCGTTCGGCTGGAGTGTCCCAGTCGAGCGTCTTGCGTGGACGTTCGTTGAGGTCCTCTGCGACGCGTCGCAATTCTGCGGGCGTGTGGCGGGAGAGATCGGTGCCCTTCGGGAAGTACTGGCGTAGGAGACCGTTCGTGTTCTCGTTGCTGCCGCGCTGCCAGGGGCTGCCCGGATCACAGAAGTACACCGCCATATCGGTGGCGGTCTGGAACCCCACATGCCCCGACATCTCGGTGCCCTGGTCCCAGGTCAGCGAGCGGCGTAGCGCTGCTGGCAAATCAGCGACGGTGGTGATGAGGCCATCGCGCACGGTCTCGGCCGTGTGGTCATGTTCAAGGTGCACGAGGGTAACGAAGCGGCTTGATCGCTCGACGAGTGTTCCGATTGCTGATCGTCCCATCGTGCCGACGATGAGGTCCCCTTCCCAATGCCCAGGGATTGCACGATCCTCAGCTTCCGCGGGTCGCTCAGCGATGGAGACCATAGGGTCCACGAAGCGACTGGTTCTCTTCGCTGGATCGCGCCGTGGTTTTCGTGTTGTCCGCCCGCGTCTCATCGACGCGGCGATCTCGCGTTTCAGAGCGCCGCGTCCTTGGACGTAAATCGCCTGGTAGATCGTTTCGGTGCTCACCCGCATCCCTTGATCGTCCGGCAAGTCTTTCACGAGCCGGTGACTGATCTGCTCTGGTGACCATCGTTTACGCAACTTCGCTGCCACATAGGCGCGCAAATCGCCAGCAGATTCGAGTTTGCATGCACGTCGCCTCGGCCGGCGCGCCGCCGCGATCCGGTGCGCCGCGTAAGGAAGATAGCCGACTGTCGTGGCCGTGTTGCGGGCGATCTCCCGGCTGATCGTCGACGCGCTCCGCCCCAGCGCCCGCCCGATCGACCTTATCGAGTCCCCGCGGCTGCGTAGATCGTGAATACGCTCTCGTTCGATCAAACTCAGGTAGCGAGAATCGATAACAGTCTCAAGACGCGCCAGATCAACCGGGGCGCCTCTCGTATAGGCATCACGCGGGCTCTTCACATTCGCCAGTATCGCCGCCTGACGGTAGCGAACTACACGACCGTCGGGGTGAACGCGTCCGCCCGTTATCTGCTTGATGCCCTTGTCCCAATCTTGCGCAGAGCGCTTGTCCACGCCGACCCGTCTCGCAGCATCCGCCCGACTGACACCGTCGGCACGCAACCGCTCAAACCGTGCTCGTTGAGCGCGGGTGTCCTTCCCCGTGAAGATCCCCGCCTGATGCACCCACTTGTAGCAAGTGACCCGCACGAACCCGAGCTCTTTCGCGACCTTCGACACGTTCCCCGTCGACGCCAGCAGGCGGAAGAACTCGGCCTTGTCCTCAGCCGTATAGACCCGGCTCTTCGCACGGGAAGTCGATACGCCAGCCTCATTTCGCCACCGGTAACACGACTCAACGCTCAGCCCCAGCTCAGCCGCGACAGCACGGATCGTGCCGCCACGATCAAGCCGACGGAAGAACTCGTCCCGCTCCTTCGCCTTGTACTGCACATTCTCTCTACCCCTCGGCCGAATAACCATCGCACGCACCTCTCGATCAGAGTGTTGCGACGATGGCTGGAACTCAAGCCACCGAGGGCAAGCTGTATCTCTGCGCGATCAAGGACGTGTTCTCCGGCCGGATCGTGGGCTACTCGATCAGCGACCGAATGAAGGCGCGTCTCGCAGTGAAAGCGCTGGACAGCGCAGTATCTCGACGCGGCGACGCGGCCGGCTGCATAGTGCATTCGGACAGAGGATCTCAGGGCGGATTCAACTGGTCGTCGCAATACCTCGTGAGAGGGGTGTGTGATGGGTCGTCGTCAGCAGGCCGCGGACCGGGCTGTTCGTTCGAAGTTGCGGTCGCCGGGGCATCCAAAGTTCCAGCGGCCGGTCGAGGCGGCCTTCTGGACAGCGATCGCGCAGGGACTGCTGCCCGAGGAGGCCTCAGCGGTTGCGGGCGTGGGGCAGGCGGTCGGAGCACGGTGGTTCCACAACGCTGGGGGCATGCCACCGTTCGACCTGGGCTTCACCCCGTCGAGCCGCTACCTCAGCTTCGCCGAGCGGGAGGAGATCGCGATCCTGAACGCCCAAGGCAACGGGGTTCGCGACATCGCCCGGGCGCTCGGCCGGGACCCGGGC
>NZ_JAUZUS010000030.1:0-2755 GCF_031844145.1 Kocuria sp. PD6 | reverse complement strand
GGGGGCGTCGTGGTGGTGGGTTGGTGGGTTAGGCGTCGCCTCCGGTGTTACCGCTGGTGCCGGCGGCGGGGTTGGTGAGGTCGTAGCGGGTGATGGCTTCTGCGGGGGCGGACCAGTCGATCTCTCCGCGTTTGGCCAGCATTTCCAGGGTGCGTACGACCATTGAGTGCGCATCGATGGTGAAGTACCGGCGTGCTCCGGCGCGGGTGTCAGCGAACCCGAATCCGTCAGCGCCCAACGAGGCCCAGTCGTTGGGTACGTACTGACGCACGGAGTCCGGTAGGGCCGAGGTGTAATCACTGGTGGCGATCACCGGTCCCGTTGCCCCTGCTAGTGCTTGGGTGATGTAGGGGGTGCGTGTTCCTTCACCGGGGTTGAGGAACGCCTCATGTTCGGCGGCGTGAGCATCCCTACGTAGGTTCGTCCACGACGTCACCGACCACACGTCGGCGGAGACCGACCATTCCTCGGCGAGGATCCGTTGGGCTTCTAACGCCCAGGGCACCCCGACCCCGGAGGCCAGCAACTGGGCGCGCGGGCCTTCGTTGGTGGCGGGTTTGAGCAGGTAGATGCCGTTGAGGATCCCGTCCACATCGACGTCTTCGGGTTCGGCGGGTTGGTGGATGGGTTCGTTGTAGACGGTGAGGTAGTACATCACGTTGTGATCCTCATCCGCGTGCCCGTACATGTGTTCGATCCCGCGTTTGACGATGTGGGCGATCTCGTACCCGTAGGCGGGGTCGTAGTGGATCACCGCGGGGTTGGTCGAAGCCAGGATCGGGGAGTGCCCGTCAGCGTGTTGCAGGCCCTCACCGGTGAGTGTGGTACGCCCGGCGGTGGCGCCGATCACGAACCCGCGGGCCATCTGATCGGCTGCTGCCCAGAACTCATCCCCGGTGCGTTGGAACCCGAACATGGAGTAGAAGATGTACACCGGGATCATGGTTTCACCGTGGGTGGCGTAGGAGGTGCCCGCGGCGGTGAACGCAGCGGTGGCCCCGGCCTCGTTGATCCCCGGGTGCAGGATCACACCCTGGGCGGATTCCTTGTACGCGAGCATCAGTTCGCGGTCCACGGAGAGGTAGTTCTGCCCGTTGGGGTTATAGATCTTCGCGGTCGGGAAGAACGAGTCCATCCCAAACGTCCTGGCCTCGTCCGGGACGATGGGTACGATGCGGTGCCCGAAGTCCTTCTCCCGCATCAGGTCTTTGAGGATCCGCACGAACGCCATGGTCGTGGCCGCCAGTTGTTTGCCCGAACCCTTCTTCCCCGAAGCGAAGGCTTTGTCCGAGGGCAAGGTGATCGCCTGCTGGGTGTGGGGGCGATCCGGGAGGAACCCCCCCAACTCCTGACGGCGCTCCAACAAATACTTGATTTCGGGGGAGTCGGGTCCGGGGTGGTAGTAGGGGGCGTTGTAGAGATCCGAGTCCAGTTGCTCATCACTGATCGGGATCCGTAAATGATCCCGGAAGGCCTTGAGGTCTTCGAGGGTGAGTTTTTTCATCTGGTGGGTGGCGTTACGGGCCTCGAAGTGCGGACCCAACCCGTAGCCCTTGACGCCTTGGGCCAGGATCACCGTGGGCTGGCCGGTGTGTTCCACCGCCGCCTTGTACGCCGCGTACACCTTGCGGTAGTCATGGGCGCCGCGCTTGAGGTTCCAGATCTGCTCATCCGTGTAATCGGCCACCAGTTCTTTGGTGGCTGCGGAGCGGGCGAAGAAGTGGTCACGGACGAACCCACCGGATTCGGCTTTGAAGGTCTGGTAGTCCCCATCCAGGGTCTCGTTCATGATCCGCACCAGCTCCCCGGTGTGATCCGCCTCCAGTAAGGCGTCCCATTCCCGGCCCCACACGACCTTGATCACATTCCACCCCGCACCGCGGAAGAACGCTTCCAGCTCCTGGATGATCTTCCCGTTCCCGCGTACCGGACCATCCAAGCGTTGCAGGTTGCAGTTGATCACGAAAGTGAGGTTGTCCAACTTCTCATTCGCCGCTAACTGCAGCACACCACGGGATTCGGGTTCATCCATCTCCCCGTCCCCCAAAAACGCCCACACGTGCTGGTCGGAGGTGTCCTTGATACCGCGGTTATGCAGGTACCGGTTGAACTGCGCCTGGTAGATCGCGTTCATCGGCCCGATCCCCATCGACACGGTGGGGAACTGCCAGAAATCCGGTAAACACCGCGGATGCGGGTACGAGGGCAACCCGTTGGGGGCGTGGGTCTTCTCCTGCCGGAACCCATCCAACTGCTCCTCCGTGAGCCGGCCCTCGAGGTAGGCGCGGGCGTAGTTACCGGGGGAGGAATGACCCTGGAAGAACACCTGATCCCCGCCCCCGGGATGGTCAGGTCCGCGGAAGAAGTGGTTCAACCCCACCTCATACAACGTCGCCACCCCCGCGTAAGAGGAGATATGCCCGCCAACGGAGACTTCCGGGCGTTGAGCGCGGTGGACCATCACCGCCGCGTTCCAGCGCAGGAAAGCCCGGTAGCGGCGCTCGATCTCCTCATCACCGGGGAACTCGGGTTCTTGATCCACCGGGATCGTGTTCACATAATCCGACGTCGTCACCATCGGCACACCCACCGAATGCGTGCCCGCGTGCTGCAACAACGCCCGCATCACGTACTGCGCCCGCGCGGTACCCCGCGCCTGGATCAACGCGTCAAACGACTCGATCCACTCCTGCGTCTCCTGAACATCAGCGTCCTGAAGATTATTCGTCAACCCACTCAAAATGTGGTGATTGCT
>NZ_JAUZUS010000029.1:0-3549 GCF_031844145.1 Kocuria sp. PD6 | reverse complement strand
GGAAATCCTGTGATGAGCTTCGTGGCGGTATGGACGCCAGTCAGTACAAGGATTACATCCTGACGCTACTGTTCGTTAAATACGTCTCCGACAAGGCCAAGGTAGACAGGAACAGTCTCATCGAGGTGCCCGCTGGCGGCTCGTTCGACGACATGCTCGCGGCCAAGAGTGACCCTGAGATCGGCGACAAGTTCAACAAGATCATCGGCAAGCTCGCCGAGGCGAACAATCTGCGCAACGTCATCGACCAGGCCGACTTCAACGCTCCCGAAAAGCTCGGCAACGGGAAGGAGATGGTCGACCGGCTGTCCAAGCTGGTGGCGATCTTCGCCGACCTCGACTTCCGTGGCTCACGCGCCGAGGGCGACGACCTACTCGGTGACGCCTACGAGTACCTGATGCGCCACTTCGCCACTGAGGCGGGCAAGAGCAAGGGCCAGTTCTACACGCCCGCCGAGGTGTCGCGTATCCTCGCCAAGGTCGTCGGCATCGGCAAGGAAACGCGGCAGGACGAGACGGTCTACGACCCGGCCTGCGGCTCTGGGTCGTTGCTCCTGAAGGCGGCAGCTGAGGCGCCGCGTGGCATGACTATCTATGGCCAGGAGAAGGACAACGCCACGTGGGCACTGTCCAAGATGAACATGATCCTGCACGGCAATGAGATCGCTGACATCCAGAAGGGTGACACGCTCACCAGTCCGCAGTTCACGCATGGCAACCAACTCGACACTTTCGACTACATCGTCATGAACCCGCCGTTCTCGGTGAAGTCCTGGCGCAACGGGCTCGACCTTGAGTACGGACGCTTTGAGTACGGCACTCCCCCAGAGAAGAACGGTGACTACGCCTTCCTCCTGCATGCCCTGACATCGCTGAAGTCGCGGGGCAAGGCGGCGATCATCCTGCCGCACGGCGTCTTGTTCCGCGGTAACGCCGAGGCCACCATCCGCACCAAGCTGCTCGAACAGGGCTTCATCAAAGGCATTATCGGACTGCCAGCCAACCTCTTCTACGGCACCGGTATCCCCGCCTGCATCGTCGTGCTCGACAAGGAGAACGCCCAGGCACGAACCGGGGTTTTCATGATCGACGCGTCCAAGGGCTTCCTCAAGGACGGCAACAAGAACCGCCTGCGCGACCAGGACATCCACAAGGTCGTCGACGCCTTCAACCGCCAGGTCGAGATCGACCGCTTCTCACGCATGGTGCCGATAACCGAGATCGCCGATCCCAAGAACGACTACAACCTCAACATTCCACGCTACATCGACTCATCCGAACCCGAAGACCTGCAGGACCTCAACGCCCACATCCACGGCGGTATCCCGAACCACGACCTTGAGCTGCTCAGCGCCTACTGGGACGCCTTCCCATCGCTGCGCGACCAGCTGTTTGTTGCCAACCGTCCCGGCTACTCCGACCTCAAGCTCGATGCCGCCCAATTGCAGCAGACCATCCTCGACTCGGCGGAGTTCAAGAACTTCAAAGACAAAGCACGCGGCCACGTCGTGGAGTGGTTCGAGGCACACCGCGACGCGCTCGAAACCATCGACGCCGTCACGGTGCCCAACGACTTGATCACCACCCTCGGCGATGACCTACTCAAACGGTTCAAACCGGTGGCACTGCTCGATGAGTACACCGTCTACCAGCAACTCATGGGCTACTGGCACGGCACGATGCACGACGACGTCTCGCTGATCACGAGCGACGGGTGGCTTGACGCTGCCAAGCCGCGGCTGGCGATCACCGACAAGGAGCGAAAGCTCGCCGAGGAGGCTGACCTGACCATCGGCAGCGGCAAGAGCGCCAAGAAGTACAAGATGGATCTCGTGCCACCAGCACTGATCGTGGCATGCTACTTCGCCGACGAGCAGGCGAAGGTTGACACACTCAACGCCGACCACGAATCGGCATCGACCGCTGCAACCGAGCATGCCGAGGAACATGGCGTCGACGAAGCATTGCTGGCTGAAGCCACCAACGACAAGGGCGTGTACACCAAGCAGTTGCTCACTGCTGTCGTGAAGGACGCGAAGGCGTCTAACGATGCCGAGACGTTGGCCTGCGCCAACGCGGCGCTGAAGCTCGTCAACGCCGAAGCTGCGGCTAAGAAGGCAGCCAAGGACGCTCAGGTGGGACTCGACATCGCCACGCTGAAGAAGTACGCCGACCTGACTGCGACCGATGTCAAGATGATCATGCTCGATGACAAGTGGAAGAAGACCATCGTCCAGCGCGTCGCGAGTGAGGCCGATGCACTCACACTCGATCTGGTTGCTCGCGTTCAGCAGCTCGGTGAGCGATACGCGGAGACCGTCGCCGACCTTAAGGATGAATTGCAGTCGTTCGAAGCAAAGGTTATGGGTCACCTTTCATCGATGGGATTTGCGGAATGACCGAAGCTACGCTCGCCTCTTTGGGGCGGTTCATCAGAGGGGTTGGGTACAACCCGGACGAGGACCTTCGTGCCCGGCCAGGGAGTGACACGGTGGAGCTCCTACGGGCTAACAACGTTCATGATGGTCGTCTTGTTCTCGACGAGGTGCAGCATGTGCACCGCCGAAGAGTGCGCAGCGATCAATATCTGACAGACGGCGACGTCCTAATCTGTGCCGCGAACGGCAGCAAGCGACTCGTTGGCAAGGCTGCGCAGGTTTGGCTACCGGACTCACGTGAGCTGACTCTTGGCGCCTTTATGATGAGTTTTAGGCCCAACCCCGCCAAAGTTTTCCCCGCCTATTCTGCTCAGCAGTTCCATTCCAAAAAATATCGAGATTGGGTCGAGCTCCTGCTCTCCGGATCGAGCATTAATAATCTCCGGCCGTCTGCCGTTGGCGAGTTAAGAGTCTGGCTGCCAAATTTCGAGGAGCAGCAGAGGATAGCGCAAGCCCTCATGGACGCCGATGAACTGATTGTCGCTCTCGAGCGACTCATTGCCAAGAAGCAGGCGATCAAGCAGGGCATGATGCAGCAACTTCTGACCGGACGCACCCGCCTTCCTGGATTCACTGCTGAATGGCAGTCGGTCGCGCTTGGCGAACTGGGAGTGTTCCTCAAAGGGCGAGGTGTTAAACGCGATGACGTTAGATCATCTGGCGTGTCATGTATTCGGTATGGTGAGCTATATACAGGTTTTATCAATTATACATATTCAGCAAACTCTTTCGTGACCGACGAGGTGGCGGCGACAGCGCTACCGATATTCAAGGGAGATCTGCTTTTTGCAGGTTCCGGTGAGACTCGCGACGAGATCGGGCTTTGCGTGGCTTACGTAGGTGAGAATGCTGCTGTTGCTGGGGGGGATATTATTGTGCTTCGAGGGACCGGCTTCAATCCGATATTTTTGGCTACACTGACTAATTTGCCGACCGTAGCTAACCAAAAGGCGCGCGCAGGTCAAGGTGATGCGGTCGTCCATATTAGTAGTCGAGCACTTAGCGAGATCATGGTCTCGATCCCTGAAAAGCCGGAGCAGAATGCAATTGCGAAGGTACTAGTTGATGCGGACCAGGAACTCGTAAGACTACGTGCACGACTTACAAAAGC
>NZ_JAUZUS010000028.1:0-5706 GCF_031844145.1 Kocuria sp. PD6 | reverse complement strand
GGCGTGTTAAATGGTGGGAGGCCGCGCCCCCTAAAGGGGGTGCGGCCTCGACCACTTCTTTCTTTCATGTTAATCCCGGCGGTGTCTTACTCTCCCACACCCTTCCGAGTGCAGTACCATCAGCGCTGTGGGTCTTAGCTACCGGGTTCGGGATGGGACCGGGCGTTTCCCCCACGCTATAACCACCGGAAACCCTGCCACCAACCCCCTGCACGGTGACTACCAGCAACCATGCGTGAGGCGATGAAACCATGGGGTCCCGTGTTTCGTGGACCAAGCAATATTATGTTACCAACCACTACCCCCGGCCCACCCCATACACCAGCCTGCGAGGCCGGGTAGCGGGGTGGGGGTTGTTGGTGGTCAACCACATGGTGGACGCGAACATCACGTTCTTCGAATGAAGGCTGTGTGTGTAGAAGTTTTCGGTGTATTAGTACCAGTCAGCTCCACGTCTTGCAACGCTTCCACATCTGGCCTATCAACCCAGTCGTCTACTGGGCACCTCACACCCCACAAAGGAGGTCAGGAAATCTCATCTCGGAGCAAGCTTCCCGCTTAGATGCTTTCAGCGGTTATCAATCCCGAACGTAGCTAATCAGCGGTGCTCCTGGCGGAACAACTGACATACCAGAGGTTCGTCCGTCCCGGTCCTCTCGTACTAAGGACAGGCCTCCACAAATTTCCAACGCACGCAGCGGATAGGGACCGAACTGTCTCACGACGTTCTGAACCCAGCTCGCGTACCGCTTTAATGGGCGAACAGCCCAACCCTTGGGACCAACTCCAGCCCCAGGATGCGACGAGCCGACATCGAGGTGCCAAACCATGCCGTCGATATGGACTCTTGGGCAAGATCAGCCTGTTATCCCCGAGGTACCTTTTATCCGTTGAGCGACGGCCATTCCACAATGTACCGCCGGATCACTAGTCCCGACTTTCGTCCCTGCTCGAGCTGTCACTCTCACAGTCAAGCTCCCTTGTGCACTTACACTCAACACCTGATTGCCGACCAGGCTGAGGGAACCTTTGGGCGCCTCCGTTACTCTTTAGGAGGCAACCGCCCCAGTTAAACTACCCATCAGGCACTGTCCCTGACCCGGATCACGGGCCGAAGTTAGATATCCAGAGTGACCAGAGTGGTATTTCAACAACGACTCCACCACCACTAGCGTGACGGCTTCACAGTCTCCCACCTATCCTACACAAGCCACACCGAACACCAATACCAAACTATAGTAAAGGTCTCGGGGTCTTTCCGTCCTGCTGCGCGAAACGAGCATCTTTACTCGTACTGCAATTTCGCCGAGTTCATGGTTGAGACAGTAGGGAAGTCGTTACTCCATTCGTGCAGGTCGGAACTTACCCGACAAGGAATTTCGCTACCTTAGGATGGTTATAGTTACCACCGCCGTTTACTGGGGCTTAAATTCTCCGCTTCAACCCCGAAGGGTTTAACGAGTCCTCTTAACCTTCCAGCACCGGGCAGGAGTCAGTCCGTATACATCGTCTTACGACTTCGCACGGACCTGTGTTTTTGATAAACAGTCGCTTCCCTCTAGCCTCTGCGACCCCGACCAGCTCACACCGCGTGGGTGTTCACCAACCAGGGCCCCCCTTCTCCCGAAGTTACGGGGGCATTTTGCCGAGTTCCTTAACCATGATTCTCTCGAACGCCTTAGTATTCTCTACCTGATCACCTGTGTCGGTTTAGGGTACGGGCGACTAGAACCTCACGTCGATGCTTTTCTTGGCAGCATAGGATCACCGAATTCCCTCACCTAAGAGAGTCCCATCACATCTCAGGCCCATGACCCGCGGATTTACCAACGGATCGCCCTACATGCTTAGACCAGGACAACCATCGCCTGGCTCGGCTACCTTCCTGCGTCACACCTGTTAACACGTTTACCTCCCCGGATCAGGTCCCACGCTCCCCACACACTCCCATGACCGTAAACGGCCACGGATCGTGGTGGTTCGGGTGGTTAGTATCCCCGGTTCGATAGGGTCGGTTCTTCGTCGGTACGGGAATATCAACCCGTTGTCCATCGACTACGCCTGTCGGCCTCGCCTTAGGTCCCGACTCACCCAGGGCAGATTAGCTTGACCCTGGAACCCTTGATCATCCGGCGGACGGGTTTCTCACCCGTCTATCGCTACTCATGCCTGCATTCTCACTCGTTGAGGTTCCACCACTGGGTCACCCCGCAGCTTCACTACCCCAACGACGCTCCCCTACCCACAACACCACCTCAACCACAAACGGCTCAGCTATACGGTGTCATGCCACAACTTCGGCGGTGTACTTGAGCCCCGCTACATTATCGGCGCGGAATCACTTGACCAGTGAGCTATTACGCACTCTTTCAAGGGTGGCTGCTTCTAAGCCAACCTCCTGGTTGTCTAAGCAACTCCACATCCTTTCCCACTTAGCACACGCTTAGGGGCCTTAGTTGATGGTCTGGGCTGTTTCCCTTTCGACTATGAAGCTTATCCCCCACAGTCTCACTGCCACGCTTACACTTCACCGGCATTCGGAGTTTGGTTGACGTCAGTAACCTTGTAGGGCCCATCAGCCATCCAGTAGCTCTACCTCCGGGAAGCAACACGCAACGCTGCACCTAAATGCATTTCGGGGAGAACCAGCTATCACGGAGTTTGATTGGCCTTTCACCCCTACCCACAGCTCATCCCCTCCATTTTCAACTGAAGTGGGTTCGGTCCTCCACGCGCTCTTACACGCGCTTCAACCTGGCCATGGGTAGATCACCCCGCTTCGGGTCTAGATCACGCCACTACACAACGCCCTATTCAGACTCGCTTTCGCTACGACTACCCCACACGGGTTAATCTCGCGACGTAACACTAACTCGCAGGCTCATTCTTCAAAAGGCACGCTGTCACCCCAAAAGGCTCCAACGGCTTGTAAGCACACGGTTTCAGGTACTATTTCACTCCCCTCCCGGGGTACTTTTCACCATTCCCTCACGGTACTGATCCGCTATCGGTCATCAGGAAGTATTCAGGCTTACCAGGTGGTCCTGGCAGATTCACACGAGATTTCACGGGCCCCGTGCTACTCGGGAACAACGTCACACCACGCACACCACGGTTTCGTCTACGGGACTCACACCCCCTACGGTCTGGCACTCACCACCAGTTCGACTACCACAGCGCCACAGCGCCCGGGGTGGCGACCCCGAGAACAACGCATCCCACAACCCCGATCATGCAACCCTCGCCAGGTATCACACACAACCGGTTTAGCCACCATCCGCTTTCGCTCGCCACTACTCACGGAATCACTATTGTTTTCTCTTCCTATGGGTACTGAGATGTTTCACTTCCCCACGTTCCTCCTCGCACCCTATGAATTCAGATACGAGTGACCACGCATGATACGCAGCCGGGTTACCCCATTCGGAGACCCTCGGATCACAGCTCGTTTATCAACTCCCCGAGGCTTATCGCAGATTTCCACGTCCTTCATCAGCTCCTGATGCCAAGGCATCCACCGTGTGCCCGTAACAACTTCTACGCCACACAACACAAAACAATCATCAAAGAACACACCACACACACCCACCACACCACCACAACCAGGAATCCGAAAACCCCTCGACCATGATCAACGTGTGACCAGATGCACGCGGCGTCAAAGATGCTCGCGTCCACTATGTAGTTGACAAACAACAACCCACCAACACCACACACCCACCACAATGGATGCGTCAGTGCCCCAGGAAACCAACCAACGTAACTTGTTGATCGACAACCCAACAATGTGCCACCACGAACCCCACACACACCACCACCAACCATCCAAGCCAGCAGTGTTCCCGTGTGCGTAGTATCCGTGTCCGCTTGCTGATATTCCACCCATGAGCAAAACACCCACCACCGTCTCAACGGCGCACCACGATCTCGTGGTCTGTGGGGCCACCAGCCACCCGGCCGGTCAGCGTGCTCCTTAGAAAGGAGGTGATCCAGCCGCACCTTCCGGTACGGCTACCTTGTTACGACTTAGTCCCAATCGCCAGTCCCACCTTCGACGGCTCCCCCCCACAAGGGTTAGGCCACCGGCTTCGGGTGTTACCAACTTTCGTGACTTGACGGGCGGTGTGTACAAGGCCCGGGAACGTATTCACCGCAGCGTTGCTGATCTGCGATTACTAGCGACTCCGACTTCACGTGGTCGAGTTGCAGACCACGATCCGAACTGAGACCAGCTTTTTGGGATTAGCTCCACCTCACGGTATCGCAACCCATTGTACTGGCCATTGTAGCATGCGTGAAGCCCAAGACATAAGGGGCATGATGATTTGACGTCATCCCCACCTTCCTCCGAGTTGACCCCGGCAGTCTCCTATGAGTCCCCACCATCACGTGCTGGCAACATAGAACGAGGGTTGCGCTCGTTGCGGGACTTAACCCAACATCTCACGACACGAGCTGACGACAACCATGCACCACCTGTACACCAGCCCCACAAGGAGGAAAACCCATCTCTGAGCCGATCCGGTGTATGTCAAGCCTTGGTAAGGTTCTTCGCGTTGCATCGAATTAATCCGCATGCTCCGCCGCTTGTGCGGGCCCCCGTCAATTCCTTTGAGTTTTAGCCTTGCGGCCGTACTCCCCAGGCGGGGCACTTAATGCGTTAGCTACGGCGCGGAAAACGTGGAATGTCCCCCACACCTAGTGCCCAACGTTTACGGCATGGACTACCAGGGTATCTAATCCTGTTCGCTCCCCATGCTTTCGCTCCTCAGCGTCAGTAACAGCCCAGAGACCTGCCTTCGCCATCGGTGTTCTTCCTGATATCTGCGCATTTCACCGCTACACCAGGAGTTCCAGTCTCCCCTACTGCACTCAAGTCTGCCCGTACCCACTGCACACCCGGGGTTAAGCCCCGGGCTTTCACAGCAGACGCGACAAACCGCCTACGAGCTCTTTACGCCCAATAATTCCGGACAACGCTTGCGCCCTACGTATTACCGCGGCTGCTGGCACGTAGTTAGCCGGCGCTTCTTCTGCACGTACCGTCACTTTCGCTTCTTCCGTGCTGAAAGAGGTTTACAACCCGAAGGCCGTCATCCCTCACGCGGCGTCGCTGCATCAGGCTTGCGCCCATTGTGCAATATTCCCCACTGCTGCCTCCCGTAGGAGTCTGGGCCGTGTCTCAGTCCCAGTGTGGCCGGTCACCCTCTCAGGCCGGCTACCCGTCGTCGCCTTGGTAGGCCATTACCCCACCAACAAGCTGATAGGCCGTGAGCCCATCCACAACCAGTACAAACCCTTTCCACCCCCCACCATGCGACAGGAGGTCATATCCAGTATTAGACCCAGTTTCCCAGGCTTATCCCAGAGTCAAGGGCAGGTTACTCACGTATTACTCACCCGTTCGCCACTCATCCACCCAGTGCAAGCACCAAGCTTCAGCGTTCGACTTGCATGTGTTAAGCACGCCGCCAGCGTTCGTCCTGAGCCAGGATCAAACTCTCCGTCAAAAAACATTCAACAGAAACCACCCCACCACCACACCACACAGCGCAGCAGAACCAGGGCAGGATCCCAGCTGACACCCAACACCCCCAGGAAACGGGAAAACACCCCAGGGGCCATCAGGCCATCAACCAAAAACAAAAAAACTTTGGTATCAACAAACTAGACACACTATTGAGTTGACAAACAACAAACCACACC
>NZ_JAUZUS010000027.1:0-6320 GCF_031844145.1 Kocuria sp. PD6 | reverse complement strand
CGGTTCCGGCGGCGGAGCTCGCGCAGCTCCGTGGAGTCTTCACGGGCGCGCGCGACACGCACGACGTCGTCACGGAACTCTTGAGGGTAGGCCTTGGGCACGGTGATCATCCTTCCAGGCCGACCCGCGTCGGCCAGCCAGGTTCGGTGTCACCTATCCGTGCAGCAGTCCCGTTCCATGGCTACCGACGATGGCAACTTCGTCATCACCCCGATGGAATATGACGCCGTGATGGCCGACCCCGTGATGGCCCCGTACGTGCGGCCCTACGTCGGGTCCAAAGAGCTGCTGAGCAGCCAAAAACGCTGGTGCCTGTGGCTGCGCGAGATGAACCCCGGTGACCCCGCCCGCTCTCCGGAGCTCAAACGCCGCCTCGAAGCGGATGCGGCTTCACGTCAAGCTTCTAAGGCACCCACCACACAGAACTGGGCTCGGTTCCCGCACCTGTTCCGCCAGCTCGGGTTGGTTTCCGACGTCCCCTTCGTGGGCATCCCCGAGGTCAGCAGCGAGAACCGCCACTACTTGCCCGTGTCCCATTTCGAACCCGAAGTCATCATCTCGAACAAGGTCTACGGGGCCGTGGACCCGCACGGCATCATCTTCGCCGTAGCCTCGTCATCCATGTTCTGGGCCTGGATGAAGATGGTGGGCGGTCGGATGAAGTCTGATCCGTCGTTTTCCAGCACGATCACCTGGAACAACTTCCCCATGCCTGCGCTGACCGACGGACAACGCACGGCGTTGGCCTCCGCTGGGGCCAAGATTCTCGATGCTCGGGCGCAACATCCTGACCGGCCATTGGATGAAACTACGCCGCGCTGGGTATGGCACCGGAGCTGGTGCGCGCCCATGACCAGCTCGACACCATCATGGACAAGATCATCGGCGCGCCCCGCCGATGCCGCACCGCCTGGAACGACAGGAACTGCTCTTCGACTCCTATGTACGCATGACCCGGTAGCACCCGCCCGCGTCCTACACAGGCGGTGCGCTCAACGCACGCCAAATGACGAGCAGTCTGGGGATGTGCCCACGTCAACCAGATCGGGGCCGGGGTGCAGGTGTCATTCCTCCCGGGAAGTTGCATCGCGCAACCGTGTGATGGTCCAGCGGCTCACCCCGTGCAGGGTGGCGATCTCGGCCACGGACAGCCCGCCACGCAGCGCGGCCAGCGCGGCCGCACGCTGGGCGGGGCTCAACTTCGGAGGCCGGCCACCTACCCGGCCTTGTGCCCGGGCGTGCTCCAGTCCCACGCGGGTGCGCTCCTGGATGGTCTCGAGCTCTTGCTGCGCCAGGGCGGAGAGGATGCCGACCATCAGCCGGCCTTCGCTGGTGCTGGTGTCTAGGCCTATGTCCAGCAGCACCAGACGCACACCGTTGTCTGTGAGCTCGGCGGCGGTCGTCACGGTGTCTCGCATGGAGCGGCCCAGCCGGCCCAGGCGGGTGACTACCAGGGCATCCCCGGTACGCAGGTAGCTGCGGGCGGCGTCCAGGCCGGGGCGGGTGGAGCGCGCGCCGCTGATCGTGTCCGCGAAGACTCGCTCGCACCCGGCGGCCGTCAGGGCCTCGCGCTGGGTAGCCAGCGACGCGGCCTGTTCGCGGGTGCTCACGCGGGCATAGCCGATCTTCATAGGGGCTCCGTACTGGCTAGGGTGGGTGGTGCGGTGGCGGGGATCGACGCCACCACCTGGGGCGCTGTGACCCCGGGAGCAAGCCCCGGGCATTTTGCGCGTCCGGGGCTTGCTCATACCCTCCGGCGGGTCAGGCCTCCTGGAGCTGCACGTAGGCGGCCAGGGCCTCGCGCACGATGTCGGATTCCTTGCGGTGCTCGCGCCGGGCGAGAGCATTCACGCGGTCCTTCAGCGCTTGGGGCACGCGTGCACGCACCACGGGCGAGGCACCAGAGGAGGTGCCCACAGCGGGGCGGCCCATCGCCATACGGGTCAGCTCGTCCAGGTCGGTGGTGCCGGTGGTCTCCAGCAGCATCCGGCGGACCTCGGCCGCGGCTGCTTCCCCGTGCAGCTCGGTTCCGGGGATCGGGGTCAGCTCCCCCCGCTCGGCCGCGTCGGCCAGGGCGTCGTAATCGTGGTCCATCTCGCTACTTCCTTTCGTGGAGCAGGTGGCGGTACAGGTCAGTCAAGGGCATCGCGTGGAAGATCACCAGATCACGCGGCGGGCGGATCGCGGCGATGACCTCCACGTAGCGTTCCGTCTGGGCGTGGGGGTGACCGACATAGACCATCGTGGTCGCTCCGGGGTGCCCGGCGATTTCCTGGGTGGCGACCGGGTGGAGGATCACGTACATGGTGTCTTGGCGGGGGATGCCGTGCCGGTCTGCGCTGTCCATGAATTCCATGCCCATGCCTAAAGTGTAGCACACTAAACGGCCACACTAATACCGTGTCGGATGACCATCTTCCGGCGATCCCTCGTGGGTGCAGCGCTTACAGAATCGCTTCCACGACGATGAAACTGGCAAGGAACGCGTAGACCGTGGCAGCGACGTAGTTCAAGATGACACCTGCCCGCCGACTGTTGGTGAAGCGCGCGTGGAAGGCCCCGGCGAGTACGCCGATGGTTCCGTAGAGCATGAGTTCGGTGGTCACGTTAACTGCCCCCAAGAGCGCCATCTGCATCGTGATGTTTGAAGCGTTGCCCGTGAAACGGGGTAGTACGGCGAGGAAGAACAAGATGAGTTTGGGGTTCGTGAGACTGACCAGCAGGCCGCGAAGGTACCAACGACCTGACCTCACGCTGGCTACAGCGGATGTCTCCCGCGCGTGGCGCACCGTCGTGATGGCCAGCCACACGAGGTAGGCCGCACCAAGAAGCCACGATGCGGTCAAGAGGCGGGGGTGGGTGTCGGCGATCTTACCGAGGCCGATGACGACGGCCGCAGCGTAGACGCTCATCCCGGTGGCGATGCCAAGGATGGCTTTCACCGCTGCTCGTCTACCTCCTTGGAGACCGACAGCGAGCATGTATGCCATGTCCGGGCCGGGAGGGATGAGGAACACCAAGATGACTCCGAGGAAGGCAGGGAGGACGGTCCAATCGACCACGGGGGTGCTCCTTGTTCAAGACTTCGTGACTACCGGTGTGCCCCCGACCATAGCCGCCTGGTGTGGCCGCGCTTACAGCTCTCTGGTATGAAGCAGGCAGATGGCAAGTGCATAAACGGTCATTTCTGCGAGAGGGTGAACTCTACGTTTCCCGGCGAAAGAAGATGCGCGCTTAGGACACTTCGAGGGAGCTCAGCTCTCAGGGTGACTGCGAGAGGATAAAGGCATGACCGATACCGCACCGCGAGACGATGCTCGCACCGCGCCAATTGCGACGATCTACCAGAACTCCGATCAGATCGCTGGAGTACTCCAGCAGATCGCGCGTCACCCGCTCTTGACAGAGGAATCGCGCGAGTTCACCTCAGGAGGGGACAACAAGAGCGGGGCGGACGGGGCTGTCTCCGGCAAGGGCACTGGAAAGATTGCGGTGCCGTTCGCTGGGGGTGGCGAGGTCGGATTGGAAGCTCGAGCAAGCCTGTCGTCGAGCTGGACCGAGAGCACCGGAACAGCGTCACGTCAGCAGTTCGTCTACTCCCAGGCGTACAACCTGCACCTCGTGCGGCAGTTCCTCGACCAGGAGAATCTTCTGACGCGCGTGGCATCTGTAAAGCACGCTGAGGCAGTGCGGCCGGGGGCGTTCGTGGAGTACACCACCGCCTTCGACCCGGTCGAGCTCACGCTCGCCCTCGATGTTATCTCGCCAGAACTCGTTGAGGCCGTTACGCGCTTCACTGTGAAGCAGGACTACCTTGAACGCTTCCCCGCGGAGGGAGGGCATGAGGCGCGGGAAGAGCACGCGCAGCGAATGGGCATCGCGGCGGACATGAAAGGTGAGCTTGCCCGAGCGATCGCAAACGCCGTTAAAGCCGACACACGCCAGGAAACCACGCGCGAGTACTACGGACGCGTCACTGCCACCCCGGCGCTGACCCTGATAACCATTTGCGACTTGGCGCACTTCATCGTGGATGATCCCGACCGGCTCCTCGACGGAACCTTCACCGTGCTGGGCAAGGTCATCGCGCCTGTCGAAAAGGATGCGCCGACCTTCTCGCGCAACAAACTCCTTCGCAACCTTGCCCCAGCCGCGCTTGATAGCGGCATCGAAGAGATGCGCAAGCTGATGAGCAATGCCCCGAAAGTTGGTGAGAAGCCGCCTTCGGAGTACATCGACCTCAAGTTGGCCTCCCGCGTGAACGGAGCTTCGATGCGCATCATGCCCCTCGCCATCTACTCCTAACGTTCCCAGGGTTGATCCGAGCGCGCAGCTTCCCGACAACGAAGGGCGCGTCAACAAGCGTTGCGAGGATCGCGCCATTCACGGCTGCAGTTCACGCACCGGCGACTCGTCGACACGGTCCCGGGTGCTGCCGTAAGGGCATCCCGAATACGGGGAACAGAATGTTCCGGTCATGCGACGGGTCAGTGCTGCGCCCCGCCTGGCGCTCGGGCGCCGACACGGTGTTTCGAGATGCAAGTTGTGGAGCGCGTGCAGTTGAGGTGGACCGATAGAAACTTGCCCGATGCCGCGGGGCGCGTGAGCATACTCATCTGCCGATGTGCGCGCGTTGTTGGCTAGCGTAGTGGCATGGACTCGCTGACACTGGATGCCCTCTTGGAACTGGAGCGAGCGGGATGGACCTCCCTCTGCAACCGCACCGGTGGTGCCTTCTATGGCGACCTGATGACCGACCATGGCCTGATGGTCCTGGTCGATGGTTCCGTCATGGACCGAGACGCCGTGATCGCCTCCCTCAATGACGCACCCGGTTGGGACACGTACGAGATCACAGATCCCCGACTTGTCCCGGCTGGAGGTCAAACGGCCGCCCTGATCTACAAGGCCAAGGCTTCTCGCGGCGACGCGGAGCCGTTCGAGGCAGTCATGAACAGCACCTACGCGCTGGTTGACGGGCAGCCCCGCCTCGCGCTGTACCAGCAGACAACAACCACGCACTGAGCACGTCGCCCGTGGGCGATCGCTCATGCCACGTGGGGCGCGAATCTCGAACGTAGTTCCCTGCCCAGGCGAGGAACTCTCTACTGTGTGAGCATGGAGAACCCGATCAACGGAGAAGTGGTTGCAGCTCTGACTGTATTCGTCCGCGGGGGAAGTGGCCCTTCTCACTCCTCGCTCACCTCCGCCTTCCTGGCAGCCGGAATTGTCGGCCTCACTCGTTACAGCTCGGGTTCGCTCGACAGTTTGAACAAGGTCGACCGAATCACCGAGGCTGCCCGCAAGGTCTGGCAACAGCCCACCCGGGGCCGACGTCTGGTCGAGGAAATCTTGAGTATCTATCGAGTGGCAGGCATCTTTGGCGACCCCAACCTCCAGATGGAGGTCGCATCACTCAGAAGCGCCCTGCTGCAACGCGGTTGGGCTCTCGATACCGACGGCCGACTGGACCGGTTGGGCGATATCGATCTCGAGGTTGGGGATCGGCAAGCGCTAAATGATCAGTTGAACCGCTTGCGTCGCAACACCGAAGATGCCGGCCTGCTCCTGGGGACAGCCAAAGAGCTGCTTGAATCCGTCGGAAAGTTTGTACTGGAGGAGAACGGGCGCCTTCCCGGCCGCAGGATCGACATGCCCGAGGTGATGACCGTCAGCATGGAGACCTTAGGCATCATGCCCGTCCAGGTCGACGCCTCCACGGAGGGCGGCAAGCAACTGCGCAAGGTTTATCAGGCGGTCCGCACGGTGGTCGATGCCATCAATGAGCTGCGCAACGACCACGGAACAGGCCACGGTCGAACGCTGCCGAGCGGCGTGTCCGTGGAAGCGGCACGGTTCATGATCAGGCAGGCCACGATGGTCGCCGAGATGATGCTGGCGACTCATGACCGCCAAATGGGGCGTGCTTGACGACGACGGATGAGTCGCACCAGCGACAGGATCGGTCTCGCCACTGACTTACAGGGCGGAGCTGCTCCAGAATTCATAGCGGTGGTCCTCGCACGGCAGCCGCACACACGCACCAATCCGCCGCTCCGCGCGGCGTCGAAGCCGCGCCCCAATGCCGACCAGCGCACGAGTCTCGCCACTTAGTGCTGCGATTTTCGCGCCACTTAGCGCTGCGATCCACAGGGTGGCAGGCTGGAACCGACGGGGTGCGAATACGGTGGGTTGAGCCACCGGCTCGCCTCGGTGGTGCAGAACCCTTCGTTTGAGCTACCCGCCGAGCGTGCTGGCTGGCGGGCGAGCAATCTTGGGTGCGGAAGTTCCAGGGCATCGGGCACTCTGTGAACTATGAG
>NZ_JAUZUS010000026.1:0-6666 GCF_031844145.1 Kocuria sp. PD6 | reverse complement strand
CTTCCTCGGCTGCGCCGAGTCTGTCGTGCCGTTCTACGCCTCATCTGGGTGGCAGCGCATCAGAGCGCCAGAACGGTGGATCAGCCGAGAGGGACGCGCGATCGCCTCGCCAGCAGGACACCCCCTCTTCATCCTGCCGGTGCATGGCAATGCTGCTGAGTGGCCGACCGGCGAGGTGGACTTGAAGGGGCGATCGTGGTGACCGTGTGGACGCTACGCGTGTAGCTCAAACGGTCGTTTCTGCACCAGCCACGCCGGCTGACTCGGCAAGGGATGCAGACCGACTAGCTCAAGCATCCCCCCTGCGCTCCAACTCACGCTTAGGATTCACTCATGGCACGGAAGAACTCTGAGGAAGTCCGCCCTGACATCCAGGCGGTACTCGACCGCACGCCGTCCAGCGCCCGCGTCGGCGCTGGACGCGAGATACGCAAGCTCCCCTCCCACCTCATGGAGGGCGAGGAGGTCAAAGCCCTAGCATCAGGCCTGTACGGCAAGGGCAACGGTCTGCTCACCTTGACGACACATCGCGTCCTCTTCACCTACGAGGGATGGACCAACTCGCAGACCGAAGACTTCCCGCTGAACCGCATCTCGTCGGTGCAATGGGAAACGGGGATGCTTCTGGGCAAGCTGATCATCTTCGCCTCAGGCAACAAGGCTGAGTTCACCCAGATGGACAAGGCAAACGGCAAGGCCCTAGCCGACGCCATCCGCATGAACATCGAAGCCACGGCCTCCGTCCCGACCGGAACGAGCACCCCCGCACAGGCCACCACCGAGCACCCCCGCGAGTCCCCCTCTGCGCCCGACCCCTTTGAGCAGCTACGAAAGCTCGGAGAGCTGCGCGACGCCGGCATCCTGACCCCCGAAGAGTTCGAGGCCAAGAAGGAGCAGATCCTCAATCGAATGTGAGGCGCAGTCGCAGCCGGGCACTCCTACTGCCGGAGCAGCCGCTACTCACCCTGGGATCAGACGGGGCGGTTAGCCGGACGAGGAGCTATGAGCTGCGTAGCAAAAATCATCACTCCTGGCCCGGTTCTGCTACACGCGGTTCTGCACGTAGTTTTGCTACATGTTTCATGTGGCTTCGTTCGCTTGGTGGCGGAGTTTTTGCAGCGCTCCGTGGCGGTCTTGTTGCCGCGATCACGCAGGACTGGCTGCAGGTAGGTGTCGCGGTCTGAACCGAGAGGGGTGCGCCCGGTCGGGGCCGTTTGGATCGCTGCCGCTACGTCAGAGTCCGAAGGCTCCGCCGCTGACGAGGATCACGATGCCGAGGCCGATGAGAACGATGGGGAAGAGGATGTGCTCCCAGCGTTCGAGCACTTCGGCGATCGGGGGGCGGGTGGCGACGAACTTTGCCAGGGCCACCAGGACCGCGACGAGCGCGAGGAAGACGATGCAGTAGGCGACTACTGCGAGAGGTTCCACGCTGAGGAAGACAGGGGTGTAGACGCCGATGTTGTCGCCGCCGTTGGCAAAGGTGACGCCTGCGACTGTCCACACGCCGACCTTCTTGCCGGCAACCTTGGCCTCGTCGTCATCGTCGTCATCGTCTCCGCGCCAGGCCTGCCATGCGGCCCAGAGGCCGAGGCCCAGAGGGATGAGACCGAAGTACGGGATGGCTGCCGAGGGCAGGAATGCTCCGGCACCGATGGTCACCAGGACCGCGGCACCGAGGATGCCGGCGAATCCGAGGTACTGGCCGGCCAGAATGCGGGCGGTAGTGCCGCGCTGGCCTGCCCCTCGCGCGAAGAAGAGGGAGAGCACGATGATGTCGTCGATGTTGGTCGCTGCGAACAGGCCCATCGCCTGCAAGACCGAGGTGAGGATCATGCGCCCTCCCCAGCTGCGTCGCATCCGGGAAGCGAGCAGGCGGGATCGATGCACGGGGCGTCTTCGTCCACTGCCAGGGTGGCATCGACCAGTGCCGTCAGCGCCTGCGCCAGGTGCGAATCGGCGATCTCATATCGTGTCCGACGACCCTCGGGCTCGGAGACGACGATCCCACAATCGCGCAGGCATGCCAGGTGGTTGGACACGTTCGGGCGTGTCAGGTCCAGATCTCGGGCCAGTTCCGCCGGGTAAGCGGGATGGTCGAGCAGGGTCAAGATGATCCGGGATCGAGTGGGGTCGGCCAGTGCACGACCCAGGCGGTTCATCACGTCGAGACGCGAAGCAATAGTCAACATGGACTGAACTATACAGCGCGCACTGAACACTCGGTCACAGGCGTCAGCCCAGATCGCATGCCCGTAAGGGGAACCCTCACCGGACACCACCGCTACTTATCGAGAGGAACGACGGCACGCCTGGCGGGCTGTCCCGTAAGACCCGTCCGGTGAACTGTCCGGTGAAGGGAGGCTATATGACACACTGGGGAGCATGTCCCCCTTGAAGGTCGGCTATGCCCGAGTCTCCACCGACGAGCAGGACCTGACCGCGCAGCGTGACGGACTCGCGGCGTTCGGCGTCGATCCCAAGCGCATCTACGTCGATCACGGGCTCACGGGCCGCAACGCCGACCGTGAGGGCCTGCGGCAGGCGCTGGCTGCCTGTCGGGACGGCGATACGTTCGTGGTCACCAAGCTCGATCGGCTGGCGCGTTCAGTCCGTGATGCCCACCAGATCGCCGACGACCTCGCGGCGCGGGAAGTGAAGCTGAGCATCGCCGGATCGGTGTACGACCCGACCGACCCGATGGGGAAACTGTTGTTCAACGTGCTGGCGATGGTCGCCGAGTTCGAAGCCGACCTCATCCGTGCCCGCACCCGCGAGGGGATGAAGGTCGCCAAGGCCAAGGGCCGGCTGCGCGGGAAGTCACCGAAACTCACCCCCCGGCAAGAAGCTCACCTCGTCCAGCTACATGCTGCCGACGAGCACACCGTGGGCGAGCTGGCCGAGCTGTTCAGCGTGGGCCGCTCCACGGTCTACCGCGCCCTTCAGCGCGCCGAGCGCGGGCGCGAGAACGCCTTGCAGTAGGTGCGTCGTGGACGCTCGAGCGCGGTGGCGAATCCTCAGGCTCCACGTCGAGGACCAGGTGCCCCTCGCGCGCTTAGCTCGCGAGACCGATGTAGGGCTGCGGACCCTGGAGCGCTGGCACGCCCGCTACCGCGCCGACGGCTACGCCGGACTGGAGACAGCCTCACGGGCGGACGCCGGCTCCCGCCGCCTTCCGCCCGACCTCGTCGACCTGATCGAGGGCCTGGCACTGAGCAAGCCGCGGGCGGCCATCGCCACGATCCATCGCAAAGTCACGGGCATCTGCGCCGCCCGGAGGTGGCCGGTCCCCTCCTACTCGGTGGTGTGGGACATCGTGCGGACCCTGGATCCCGGCATGGTCACCTTCGCCCTGGAGGGCGCAGCGTCCTACCGCGACAAGCACGAGCTGGTGCTACGCCGGCAAGCAGAGCTGCCCAACGCGATGTGGCAATCCGATCACACCATGCTCGACATCCTGGTGGTGGGCACCGACGGCAAGCCCGCACGGCCATGGCTGACAACGATCCTCGACGACTGCTCCCGGGCGGTCTGCGGCTACACAGTCTTCCTGGGCGCACCGTCGGCGATGAACACCGCCCTGGCGCTGCGCCAAGCGATCTGGCACAAGACCGACCCGGCCTGGCCGATGTGCGGCCTGCCCGACGTGCTCTACGTTGACCACGGCAGCGACTTCACCAGTGACCAGCTCGCCCACACCGCCGTCGACCTCCACATCCGACTGATCCACTCCACCGTCGCCCGACCCCAGGGACGGGGCAAGATCGAGCGGTTCTTCGGCACCATCAACACCGAGCTACTCGCCACCCTGCCCGGACACATCACCGAAGGGCACCCCTGGCCGACACCGAAACTGTCCCTGGCCGCCCTCGATAGCGCCCTGGAGGCGTTCGTGGCCACCTACAACGACCGCACGCACAGCGAGCTCGGAACCTCCCCGCGCAGCGCGTGGATCGCCGATGGCTGGCTGCCCCGAATGCCCGAGAGCCTGGAAGACCTCGACAGACTGCTGTTGACCGTCGCCAAGACCCGCGTCGTGCGCCGCGATGGCATCCGCCTTCAGGGCCTGCGCTACGTCTCGCCAACTCTGGCCGGCTACGTCGGACGCTCGGTCGTGATCCGCTACGACCCCCGCGACATCACCGAGATCCGCGTCTTCGATCACGACGAATTCGTCTGCAAGGCCGTCAACCAAGAGCACCACGACCAGAAGGTCAGCCTCAAGGAGATCCAGGCCGCGCGCAACGCCCGCCGGCGGGCGCTGCGAGCCGGCATCAACGAACGCATCGCCCTCGTGGCCGCACCTACCGAGACGCCACGGATCACCGAAGCACCGGCTCCGGCGCCGAGGTCGGCGTTGAAGATCTACAAGGAGGACCTCAGGTGAGCCAGCGCTTCATCGTCACCAAGGAGCACCGCCGCTTCACCGAGTTCGCCGACGCCGTGCGCCGCGGGCACACCATCGGTTTGTGCTTCGGATCAGCCGGCGTAGGAAAGACACTCTCCGCGCGCCGCTACGCACACTACGAGAAGGCTCATGACCTGCTGACCTACTGGGGGCCGCGCTCCGACAACGACGCCAAGATCTACGCCGCCTTGAACCGGAGCCGCACCGTGCTCTACACCCCCAGCGTGCTGACCACCCCGCGGACCCTGAAGGACGAGCTGACCCAAGCCATCACCCGCACCAACATGTGCATCGAGCAGCACCTCGTACCTCCCGGCACGGCCACTCCCGAGGCCTGGGGATGGCGACACGGCAGGAACTACGTGGAGCTGATCATCGTCGACGAGGCCGAACGACTGCGTCCCGCCGCTCTGGAACTGCTGCGCGATCGCTACGACCGCGACGACATCGCCCTGATCCTGATCGGCATGCCCGGCCTGGAGAAGCAGTTCAGCCACTACCCCCAGTTCTACAGCCGAGTCGGCTTCGCCCACCAGTACCGGCCCCTGGGACAAGACGAACTGCTGTTCGTCCTCGAGCGACACTGGCGATCCCTCGGCAAGACCCTCGACCCCGACGACTTCACCGACGCCCAAGCCATCGCACGGATCACCCGCGGCAACTTCCGGCTCCTCGAACGCCTCTTCCCCCAGATCCAGCGGGTCCTGAAGATCAACGAACTCGACACCATCACCAACGACGTCATCGAAGCCGCACAGAGCACCCTGGTCATCGGTGTCACCTGACCCCGCCACGAAGCGACCGAAGAACCCCGCCATTCAGCAGACGAAGTCACATGTTTCAGTAGCTCAACTACGTGCAGAACCACTCCGCCGCGTGTGTAGCAGAAACGACGGCGAATCAACGAAACGGCCCCGCAAAGTCCTCGACTGGGCCTCATCCCACGACGCTTACGCCGATAGCCTGAGCACCATCAGCGGTGCGTTGACCGGTTGGATCCGCCACCGTTTTCGCACATGCGGCGGCGACGTGTGGGTGCGGTCAGTAGGTCGGAGACGGTCGTGGGCGATGGTGCGGCAGCGGCCAGCGAGCCGACGCGCACGCGGCCTCACCGACGCGCCGAAAGTCATCAGTAAAGCGGGTTAGTTGTACTGACCGGGGACTCGATCAACGTCCCCGGTCAGTACAGCTAGACGCGAGAGAGCAGACAGAACGGGTGGCCGGCGGGATCGGCCAGCACGAAGACCTGTTCGTCTCTTTCATCGGAACGATCCATAAGCACTATGGCCCCAAGAGCGCACGCACGTTCGACGTGACGCGACAACTCGTCGCGGGAATCGACGATGAACTCAAGATGCAGTTGCATCGGAACGTCTGGCGAAGGCCAGGTGGTCTGGGTGAGGGAATCGACACGCTGCACGGCCAGCCTGACAGCTCCCGTCGAGTCGACGAGTTCGACCCACTGCGGCTCACCATCGGCAACGTCGGCGTCATGGTTAAGGCCCAGCAGTTCGCCGTAGAAGACTGCGACGTCTCGTACGTTGACGGCGTCGACGGTGGGGTGCAGTAGTCGTGGGAAACCCGATTTACCCATGAGCCCACTGTGTCATCGCAGGACATGGGCAGCAAGGAGGCTCCGCCTGAACGGGGTAGAGCTCCTGGCGTCGAGTGGCTCAAACGGTGGCGGATTCAACCGGTCAACGCACCACCACCGCTAGTGGATCGTGGGTGTCATGGCCGGATTGTCGAACGAGCAGCAAGAGAACGTTTGGGCGTTGTGGGCGAAGGGCGAGTCGGTCAGACTTATCGCCCGCACGATCGGCGTGAGCCAGACCCCAGTCAGGACCCTGTTGCGCCGCTATGGCGGAGTGAAGCCGCCGCCGCGCGCCCGGAACCGACGCCACCTGACGATGAGTGAACGTGAAGAGATCTCCCGCGGCATCGCTGCCGGCTTGTCGTACCGAGCCATCGCCACGCGGCTGGGGCGCCATCACACGAGTATCAGCAGGGAAATCGCTCACCACGGCGGGCCCAGCACGTACCGCGCCGCCACCGCCGATGCGGGCGCGTGGCGCAACGCCCGCCGCCCGAAACCCACACGTATTCACCGCGACCCGGCGCTGTCGAGCCTGGTCGCGGTGAAACTAGAACGTGGTTGGTCACCCACCCAGATCGCCCATTGGCTACGGCGCGAGCAACAGGATTCGTTGTCGCACGAGTCGATCTACCACGCGCTGTACACCGGCCAGATCCACGCG
>NZ_JAUZUS010000025.1:0-9197 GCF_031844145.1 Kocuria sp. PD6 | reverse complement strand
CTTGGGCAATGAATCTGGAAGCACTTTCCGTCACCCTCTCGGGTGAGGACTCCGCTAGCTGGGCGACATTCCCCGGCTGGGGCCGCCAGAGAGAAGCTATTCATCTGGCGGCTCCCACCCCAGGTGTCTTCTGAGGGCCATCAGGCCTGATTGCGAGGGAAGCGCTGCTTATAGTCGACCGCGACGTCCTTCATGGACATAAACTCGACACCGTCATGCTTTGACATGTGTTCGATGAACCGCTCCAGCATCAAGAGGTTCTGTGGGCGACCGCTTACATCCGGATGGATTGTCATAGGGAAGACGGCGTAATCCATCTCTCGGTAGACCCAGTCAAACTGATCCCGCCACAGGGCCTCAATTGCCCGCGGAGTTACAAATCCGTGGCTGTTCGCGCTTCCCTTGACGAACATCATGGGCGGTTGATCATCTAGGTACCAGCTAGCCGGGATCTCGACCAGATCGGTCTCTGTGCCGCGCACGAGTGGCTTCATCCATTCCTTCGCAGAAGCCGCCCCATAGTCGATCGGCGTCCATTCATCCCCGGCGCGCACATAGTACGGCGTGTGATCGTGGTGCATGAGGGAGTGGTCGTAGAGGAATCCACGCTCGCGCAGGATCTTGTGGGTGGCCTTTGAGAACTCCCACCAAGGCGCAACGTAACCCAGCGGCCGCTCTCCTGTGCGTGACTCGAACAGCTCCAAGCAGTAGTCGGCGACCTCTGCCTCCTGCTCCGGCGTCATCGACAGCGGATTTTCGTGGCTATACCCGTGCATACCGACTTCGTGACCCGCGGCTACCGTTGCCTCGAACTTATCGGGAAATGTCTCGATCGAGTGCCCAGGCCAGAACCAAGTCACTGGAATCCTACGATCGTTCACTAGTTTGAGCAGTCTTGGTACGCCAAACTCTCCCGCAAACATCCCACGGGAAATGTCACTGGGGGAGTCCTGCCCGCCGTACGAACCGAGCCATCCCGCGACGGCGTCCACATCGATACCAATTGATACCATGATCTTCTTTGACATTTCGTCTGCCTCCTTAGTGGTTGCCGCTTACCTATTCGCAACCTTTGGCTTACGCGTTCAATCACTTCGTGGTGGCACAGGTATAAGAATTCCTCGTGCCCTATCGGCGTATCCGTATTCCACTGTCGTTGTTGGATGGATACTGATTCTCTTCTTCTGAGAACACTTCTTTCCTGTTTAGGGATCTGACTGTGGTACTTGAAAAATGAGCAGATGATGCGGTTTGCAACTAGCCTTGAATCGTCACCCATCCAGCGGCAAGTGCGCCAATGCCTAACCCACCATCGAAGGCGATGTTCCATCCTGCGCTGGCAGTTTCCGTTGCGCGAGGGGTCCGGGCACGTCGCATCATGGCGGTCAAGGCAGCCGTCTGGCCTACACCTGAGGCAAATCCGATCACTGCTACGGCAACGAGGATGCCCAGATGAGAGGTGATGACAGCGAAGCCCACCGTCGACAGAGCGAGGAGCCCGACTGCCAGTACCAGGATGACCAGTGGTGGGTACCGATCGGAGAGGTGTCCTCCGACCAAGCGGCCTGGTGCCAAGCACACCTGGATGACCAATGCTGCCAGGACGGGCAGCCAAGCGCCGCTTGTGGTGCCAACAGAGGACAGCACGGCGGCGTAGAGGCTCACTGCAAGGAGGTGACCAAGCAGGCTGATACTGACAACAACAATAGCGGAGGAAGCCCGCTGGGCAGCTAGTGGGCCCGTGGATGTCGATTTCGCGGGTGCGTCAGCTGCTTGTGAAATAGAACCGTCCTCTGTCACTGTCTTCGCTTGCCTCGCAGGAATGAGGGCGCACAGGGCGAAGGCGCAGCCGACGATGGCGACGGCCAGTTGGCCTCCGTGCTCGACGGCGTAGAGGCCGATCGGAGCGCCCAATGCTCCACCCGCTGCCGAACCGAAGCCGTATGTACCCAGGGCGCGGCCCGTCTGCCCCGGTGCCGCTTGCTCCTTTACCCAGACGGTGCTCATCACCACGAAGACCCCGAAGCCGAGACCGAGGAGGAGTGAACCTGGCCACTGGTTCGCCACCGGCAGGATCGCACTTCCCACCCCCATGGACGTGAGTGCAAGCATGACGGCGAGGCGCCGGTTCTTGATCCAATTCCGTCCCAGGAGCAGGAGTGGTTGGACGGCGACGACAACCAGCATCACGATGCCGACGCGGGTGCCGGCTGAGATGCCCGTTCCGTCGAGAGTGCTCGATGCGGTCGTGTAGAAGGTGTAGAACGCGGCGAACCCGCCGCCGGCTGCCGTGGCGATTCGAACCACGGAGCGGGCGGGGGCAGGCCGACGCGATGTCACTGGTGCTGTTCCGGGGCCGCGGTGGCCAGGCCATCACTCTTCTTCGCCTCGAGCTTCGGGCTGTCGGCGAGCTTGAGCCAGATGACACCGCCGATGATGACGGCCAGCCAGAAGCCCTTCACGAGGGTAAGGGTCTCATCAAAGAAGACGGGCCCCAGTAGGGCAGCGCCGACGGCGCCGATGCCGGCCCAGACGGCGTAGCCGATGCCCACGTCGATCTTCTTCAGAGCCACACTGAGGAAGAATAGAGTGAATAGGAAGAAGACGATCGCTACGAGGGACCAAGTGAGGTTCGTGAAGCCTTCGCTGCCGTTGACGCTCAGGGCGTATCCGACTTCGAATCCTCCGGCGAGCAGTAGTGCCAGCCAGGGGCCGGCCTTTTTTTCGGTGGTTTCCGGGGTGGTGGTGTCGCGGGTCGCAGTGGTGGTCATGACTGCAGTCCTTTCTTAAGACGGGGCAAGGGAGAGCGATTTAGGCAGTACCGGCGAGGTTGAGCCCGACGACGCCTGCGATGACGACGCCGATACCCAGCAACTTCTTCCAAGTCAGTTTCTGAGAGAGGAAGAGCGCGCCGAGGATGACAATCCCGACGCCTGCCAGGGAGGTCCACAGCGCATAGCCGACTCCGACGTCGAAGGTCAGTAGGGCCAGACTGAGGAAGAAGGTGGCGATGCCACCGCTGACGAGGGTGGCGATGCTCCACCAAAGTTTGGTGAAGCCTTGTGCCTTTCCGGCGGAGATGCCGACGGCGACTTCGAAGATGACGGCGATGCCGAGGTAGAGCCAACTCATGGTGAGTGTCCTTTCAAGGGTGCACAGGAGCGCTGGTCAGCGTCCGTGATTGTTCTGTGTCTGGAGGTATCGCGAGAACGGCTCGTTGCCGCGCTCGGTGGGCAGATGATTGAAGACGGCGGATCGGAGCCCATCGGTGATACCCAGTGAGGGATAGCTAGTGCGATAGTCGAATCCCCAGTCGGCGACGACGTCACGGTCGACGGCCACGTAGATGGCATCGATGCCGTGGTCGAGAGCAAAGCGATAGCACAACCCGCAAGGTTCGCCGGTGGCCAGCAGTGTGGTTCCGGATAGATCCTCCCGGTCGTCCTCCTCGAGGACTTCACGCATGGCGACGATCTCGGCGTGAGCACATGGGTCGCGAGTCTCGCGAACGCGGTTGACTCCGAAGTCGGAGATGATGCCCGAGTCATCGACGACCACGCCGACGAAGGGCAGCCCCCCGGCCTCGACGTGCTCCACACACCTCTCCACGGCCTGGTCCATGACCTCGACGAGGACGTCCGGGGATGATGTACTCATGAGCGAACCTCGCTCGTGGCGGCTTCGGCGACCAAGTCGTCGACGGTCTTCTTCAGCCGTGTGGCGCTGGGAACCCCGGCCAGAAGGTGACCGTCGATCATGATGCCCGGTACGGAGGTGACCCCGACGGCGTTAACCGCATAGTCCTGGTCGGCCTGCTGCTTGGCCCGTCGGTCCTCGCTATGCAGAGCGGCTTTCACATCGCTCGCGTCAAGACCCACCGAAGTGGCGACGTCAACGACCACGTCGTCATTGCCGATGTTGCGGTCGTCCTGGAAGAACGCCTTGAACATTGCCTCCGAGTACGCATCGGCCTTGCCGTGCTCTTGGGCCAGCTGGAGCACCATGAACGCCTTCTCGGTGCGTGGCTGGGGTGAGATTGTCGGGAGACTGATTGGGACATCGAGGCGCTCGGCCATCGGGTAGACCGCGTCCTTCCAGATCCGCGGAAGATAGTCGTCTTCGGGCCGCAGAGTAGGAACAGGGTCAGGGCGTAGCTCGAATGGGCGAATGGTCACCTCGACGTCGCGGTCTTGCTTGAGCTCTTCGATTGCTCCCTCCACGAGGAAGCAGAAGGGGCAGACATAGTCGACAAAAACATCAATCTTTGTAGTCATGGATTAGTCCTTTCGGTTCAGAGATTGCTAAGGGTGCATGTGCATGCATGTATATGGGTAGAATTCAGCCCCGGATCACGGGGTGAGACTCTTAGGAGATGAGCTTGCTGATCGTCTCGAATGACTGGTCGAGATCAACTAGATCCAGCTGCGGGTACTGTTTGGCAGCACCGCTGAGAAGCTCGCAGATCTTAGTTTCGTATGGTTCGCGGATCTCCGTTACGGCGTCGAGGCCGGCGTCAGTGATGACCGCGAAGACCCCTCTCCCGTCGTCCGGGCAGGTGTCCCGGAACGCCAGTCCCTTCGTCTCCATGCGCCCGACCAGTCGAGTCACCGAGCTCTGGGTGAGGCCGACCCGATTTGCGAGCTCGGTGATCCGCAGCTCCCGATCGGATGTCCGGCTCAGATGCAGCACGGCCCGGTACTCTGTGAGGCCGATGTTGTAGTTATCGACCAGCCACTTGCCCAGTGTGGCGTCGACCGCGGCGACGATCGCCGCGACCTGCGCCCACGACGCGCTGAGGTTGCGGGCCGGGGGGGTCTCTACTGACTCGGAAGATTCCATGTACATGCACGTAATACTATCATGGGCGTTCTTCCAGGTCACCCCTGGGCGAAGAGGCATCCGTATCCTCTCACCTGCGACCTCAGATCGGTGCCCTCCAGGCTGGCCCATACGAGAACCTGGTTGGCGGTGAGGACGGTGATTCCCAGATGACGTTCGAGGTAGTCGATCGCGCCGATGGCTCGCTGCCCGTTGCCTGCGATGAACACGGTCTCTGCGCCGGTGTCTGCGACCAACTTCTCCACCGCGGCGGCCATGGAGGCCGGGTCGATCGTCAGCGGACCACCGACCGGGCCACTGGGCGTTGCTGAGATGATGTCCAAGCCCTGATTTCGGAAGTAGGAGTCCCCGGCAGCGCAGAGCTCCTCGTCGAACCAGGAAGGGGCCATGACCGCGATCTTCTCCAGCTCAAGCTGTCGAATCGCTGCGCTGGCCGCCGTGCCGGTGGTGTTCAGCCTGATTCCATGGCTGACCCCGGACAGTCTCGCAAGCAACTCCCGCTCGCGCTCGGCTCCGATCTTGAACGAGGAGCTGGTGAAGGCCAGCCCAATCGCATCCAGCGGTGAGCTGGAGAGGCTCTCGACCGTGCGATCGATGATTTCCGGCGCGATGAACTGCAGGACCGGGTCATGGGCGATCTTCTCGTCGATCGTCCCGCCAGGGTGCATCGGGCTGAAATCGACACGGGCTCCATGGATGGTGCTGCGCGTGCCGGTGAGCATCGCCTGTGCTTCGGCCTCCGGACCGATGTCAGCGTGAGGGGTGACGATCCCGAGCTTGAAGTCGGATTCCCAACCGTCGTATTTCCACATTTGCGTGTCTTCCTTTCTAGTTCGGCAGCGGCGTTCCGGCCAGGCTGAGCGAGGTCGGTGTCCGCCCATGATCGGTGACCATCTTCGGGTGCTTGGTCGCAATGGCTTCCAGCAGCTCGGCCATGGTCGGGTCGGAATAGGAGAGCTGCTCGCCCCGATAGTGCATCTTCGTGCTGTCACTGTTGCGCTGCTCGATGGCGTCCCCACTCGGGTTGAAGCGGAGGACATCGATTCCGTAGAGCATGCACAGCAGTGTGTTGAAGATCGGAGCGGCCTTGATCCAACGACCGTTGAGGTAGATCCGTGCGTACCAGTGCAGGAACTCCTCGCCTCCGACAAGTTCATGCATTGCCGCGTCGGCGACGTGGTTGGTGACCACGTCAGAGCAGAGCACAGCAGGCACTCCCAGCCGGCGGCAGCCGGCAACGAACAGGATGCTCTTGTGCAGGCAGAAACCGGAGGGCTCGTCGACAACGCCGGAGGCGCTGAGGTCTGTGTTCAGCGGGACGTTGAAGACGTTGTAGTCGATCGTGTCGCGAACTGCATCGTGCAGGCGCTCGACAGCCTTGGTGATGTTCGTTTCGCTGTAGCAGCCGGCCTCTTCGACGAACCGGCAGACGGCAGGGTCCTCGTAATCGAAGACCGCGGTTGCGTCCGTGAGCTGCGGGTCGTGGGTGATCATGAGGTCACTCCCAACATGGTGGCGATCTTGGTGCGCAGGAGGTCATTCGAACCGGAGTAGATCGCTCCGGGGATGGCATCGAGCAGGAACGTGGGCAGCGGTGATGTGGCCAGGTAGCCGTTGCCACCGTGGACTCGGATGGCGTTGATCGCTGAGTCGACGTTGGCCTCGCTGATGAAGACCTTTGCCGCCGCGATCGGGATGGTGACGTCCTCAAACCCGTCCAGGCGTTCAGCGATCGACTCCAGGAGGGCCCCGCCGAGCTCGATGGCCATCTGCGTCTCGACGATCCGGTCGGCCACCAGCTGGTTGCTGCCAATGCTGGTACCGAACTGCTTGCGGTCGTTGACGTAGCGGACCGAGCGGGAGACCAGTTGTTCCATCTCGCCGATGTTGCCGGCGAAGGCGAGCAGGATCTCGCGTTTCATGACCTGGTCGAGGATGAGCAGTCCGGCGCCGGTGTGGCCGATGCGGTTCCGAACCGGCACCTGCACGCCCTGCAACGAGACTTCACCGATGGGGGATGTGCTCAGTCCCGCCGTAGGCATGGGCTGTGAGGTATCGACGCCAGGCCACCCGGTCTCGATGAGGAACGCTGAGAGCCCCTTGTCGACGCCGTCTTCGACGGTCTTGGCGTAGACGACGAGAGTCGAGGCGATCGGCGCGTTGGTGATGAACCGCTTGGTGCCGTTCAGTACGTAGTGTCCGTCTCGAAGGCTCGCCGTTGTGGTCATGCTCATCACGTCGGAGCCTGCTTCAGCTTCGGTGATGGCGTGACCGCCGATGGCGTTTCCTGTCTCGGCTGCAGGCAGGTAGCGTTCTTGCAGTTCCTTGTCCGAGAAGGCCCGCAGACAGTAGATGGTGCTGGCCAGTTGGGTCACTGCTGAGAAGGTCAGGCCCCGGTCCGGGCTGGTACGCCCGAGCTCGCGTATCCGGCCGATGGCGGCCCGCATTCCGCTGCTTCCGATACCTTCGGCAGCGAGGGTGCTGAACAATCCGCTGGCCGCCGTGGCATCCCACAGTTCAGTGGAGAAACCTTCTGCCCGGGAACGCGAGGTGGCGGAGGTGCGATCGCGCAGGTGGTCAAGGAAGCCCGACCACGGATCGTCGGTCAGTGTGGTGGTGCTCATGCTCGCCTCCTCAGTAGGTGCTGAAGCCGCTGGCGCTGAGGACATGCTTCTCGTCCCCGCGGATCGGCGGGTTGAAGATGCTGACGAGCTCGAGGTCCTCATGATCTGACGCGCGCAGGTAGTGCGGCTCGTTGCCGTCCAGGACGTAGAGCACGCCAGGGGTGACCTCGAAGAAGTTGCCCTCGGTGTCCTCGACGTTGCCCGAGCCGCGGATGCAGTAGCAAGCTTCGAGGTTCTTCTGGTACTCGAGCTTCGACTCGGTGCCGGCTCGCACGAGAGTGTGGGCGACGGCGAAGCCCATGTTGTCCTTCTCGACCAGAAGGCGGTGGCTGGTGCCGTTGCCCCACTCGACGGCGGAAACGTCATTCTTGGACCTGGTGAACATGGTGATACTCCTTCTAATTTGGGTTGGTGTGTCTGATGGTTGAGGAAATGCGTGGACTAGGCAGTCACGGAATCGGTGCGGTTGGTCTCGATGAACCCGACGATGCCTTCTGGCGTCTTCAGCTCATCGGGGTTGATCGGGATGGTGTTGATCGGGATCTTGTAGGTCCTCGCGCACCAGCCCAGCAGCTGGACGGTGGTCACGCTGGTGAGGATGCCGGTACTCAGCAGATCCACGTCGGAGGGCAGCTGGTCTGCCGTGATGTCGGTGGCGAAGGTTTCGACGATGTACTGCTTGACGTCGTTGATGGTGGGCATGAGTTACTCGCTTTCTACTCGGGACTTGATGGTGGGAAGATCTGGTTTTCCATTGCCGTTCAGCGGGAACGGTCCGGCGAATGCATGGAGCTGGTTCGGCATCGCGAAGGCGGGCAGAGTCGCGCTCATCGCCATACGTAGCTGCAGTCCGGTCATGGCAGTGCCATGGTCCGGAGCGGTGTAGGCCATGTGCAGTTCTTCACCGGATGTAGTGCCTGTCAGCCAAGCGCAGGCCATACCCACCAGCCCTGTCCGGCGCGCGGCGTTCTCGAGTTCTTCGAGGTTGACGCGCTGACCTCGGACCTTGACCATGCGATCGCGTCGACCCTGGTACATCAGCTGTCCGTTGGCCCAGAGGGCTTGGTCCTTCATCGGATAGAGCGCATCGGCTGTCACGGGCAACGGTGTGATCGTGCCATCGTGTATGTAGCCTTCAGCCATCCATGGGGTGCGTACGAGCAGCTCTCCATGAGTTGCCTCAGCAGCCTCGTGGAGTGGCTGGCGATCACCGCCGGCATCGAGGTAGATCTCGCAACCGGCAATCGGCACGCCGAGCGGCAACATCTCAGTGCCGGCGAACTGCTGGGCTGTGAGCGTTTCGATGAGGCAATCGTTGACCTCGGTTGCGCCGTAGACATTGTGGAAGGTCGCCTCGGGAAAGAGATTGGCCGCGGCGGCCCGCGCTGGCTGTGCGACGACTCCACCGGTGAGCACGATATTGCGAACCGAGGGGTAGGTCGTGCTTCCTGCGGCATTGATCAGCGCGTCCAACGTCGATGGCACGACCTGGACGAAGGTCGGTCGGTGCTCATCGAGGAGGCGCACCAGGTAGGCGGCGTCGTGCAGTCGTGCGGCCTCGGCGGCGACCGCGGTGCCGCCGGAAGACAGAACTGCCCAGGTGTCCAGTAGGGAGACATCGAAGTTCCAGGGACTCAGGCTCAGGGAGACGGTCGCCGCGTCGAAGCTGAAGTAGTCCTGGCCCCACTGGAGGAACTCGACAAGCCCTGCGACGGGGATGGCGACGAGTTTTGG
>NZ_JAUZUS010000024.1:0-10308 GCF_031844145.1 Kocuria sp. PD6 | reverse complement strand
GCGGTCGTGTCCGGGCGCACTCCGGCCAAGGTCGCCCTCGGCTACGTGGTGGCCCAGGTGCTCGGGGCGCTGGTCGCGGTGGGCATGCTGTGGGCGGTGCTGATGACACTGATTGATGCCTCCACCACCGCCCAGGCCTTGGGGGCGGTGGCCAACGGCTACGGGGAGAACTCCACCTCCCAAGCCGGTTGGTCCACCGTGCTTCTGGTCGAGTTCGTGGCGACGACGCTGTTCGTCCTCGTGGTCCTGGGCTCGACAGCCCCACGGGCCAACGCGGTCCTGGCCCCGGTGGCGATCGGGGCGAGCTTCGCCTTCCTGCTCACCATCCTGGCGCCTTTCGACGGCGGGTCGCTGAATCCGGCCCGCTCCACCGGCACCGCGGTTATCGGGGGTGTTGAAAGCCTGTCTCAGCTGTGGCTGTTTTGGGTTGCCCCGTTGCTGGGGGGTCTGGTGGCGGGTCTGATCTACCGTGTGGTAGATCTGGGCCGCTCACCCCGCCGCGCCACCGTGCCGCCCGCCGAAGACGCCACAGCGAGCACCGACACCTCCATCGCCCCGGGAGCGTGAGGGAGCCGAGCGGTGTCTCGTCACGGGATGGTCCTACTCGCCATGGCGTCTTCTCGGAGCCTTCCGGATTAACCCGTGCCAGCGCAGGTCAGCCGGGCGCCGGCGCTGAGGACGGGTCGAGCAGAGTCCCCGGAAGGGCTGTATCCCATCTGGGACGCCTGGAATTTTCTGCGTTGGCGGGACGGTCAGGGAACACGCGTCAGTGACCGGTCGCCGTTTCTAGCCTGCGCATGGTCACTGGTCTGTGCATGGTCACTGGGCTGTGGTGCGCAGTGCTGGTGCGCTCCTGGCAGGTGGAGGCGAACGTCTGCTCCAGTGCGTTGTTCGGCGTGGTGGGTCACGAGCACGACGATGCGGTCGGACAGTGCTGAGCGCAGGTCGGAGATCAGCGAGTGGGCAGCGGGTGCGTCGAGGTGAGCGGTGGGTTCGTCGACGAGCAGGACGTCGGCGCGGGTGAGCAGCGCCCTGGCGACGGCGATGCGTTGTCGTTGGCCTCCCGAGAGGCTCCCTCCGCTCGGGCCGACTGGTGTGTCCAGGCCCTGGGGCAATCCACCCATGAAGGACTCCAGGCCCACGCGGGTAAGGACCTCATGCATGTCCTCATCGGTGGGCCGATCGTTTTTCCCCCGGGCGAGCAGGAGGTTCCCGCGGATGGTGGAGTCGAACAGGTGTGCCTCCTGGGGGCACCAGGCGAAGCGTCGCCGCAGCTGCCGGGCGTCGAAGGTGGTGCTGTCGGAGCCGTTGACCTGCCATGAGCCCTCCGCGGCGGGCAAGTGGCCCAGGAGGGTCGCCAGCAGGGTGGATTTGCCTGAGCCGGAGGGACCTTCAACGACGAGCCACCGGCCCCGGCGCACGGTGGCCTGGAGGTGGCGGAATGCCGGGGCCGGCGCCTGCGGCCAGGTGACGGCCAGGTCGGCCAGCGTCAGCTCTTGGACCTGAGCCGGAACCAGCCCGGCGGGGGGCCGAGGTCGCTTATGGCGGGTGGTTGTGGCGGTGACGGCATGGACCTTGCGCAGCGACTGGGCCAGCGCGGGCCACTGCTGTACCGCATCGACCGCGCCGAGCAGCGGATCGATCAGGCCCAGGGGCAGCAGCACGAGTGCGGCGACGACCGGTGCGGAGATTGTGCCTGCCGCCCGGGCTTCGACGGTGGTTGCCAGCATGAGCACGGAGGAGAGGGAGCAGGCCAGCACCACGACGGCCTCGCCCAGGCCCCGCGCCCAGGCAGTGGACCGGGTTGCGGTGTCCGCGGACTGCTCGAGGTCGTCGAGCCGGGCGAGCATGTCCTTGGCTCGATCGTTGGCGCGCAGCTCGTCGGAGGCGGCGACCATCGCGGCGAAGCGGCGGATCACGCTGGAGCGCACGACGGTGAGGTGGCGGGCCGCGGATCGGTCGGCCAGCAGCGCCGCGACGGGCCCGGCGAGCAGCCCGCCGAGGACGGCGACCAGTAGCGTGGGCACCGCGCTGGGGCACAGGGCCATGACGGCGACGACAGCCCCCAGGGCGGTGCCGGCCCCGGCCATCGGTGGCAGCAGGACCCGGGGGGCCAGGTCGCGGACCCGGTCGGCGGCGTCGACCAGGTGCTCCAGGGCCGCCCCACCGGTGGCTAGAACCCGGGAGGCCAGGCCTCGGGCGGCCAGCCCGGCCCAGATCCGGGACCTGAGCTCGGTGGTGGCGGACAGGACGGCGTCGTGGGTGGCCAGTCGTTCGGCGTAGCGCAGCACGGCGCGGCCGATGCCGAAGAAGCGGACGCCGACGATGGCGACCATCAGGTACATGATTCCCGGCTGCTCGCTGGCGCGCACGATTAGCCAGCCCGACAGCGTGGTGAGGGCGGCGGCGAACAGGGCTGAGGCCGTCCCCAGGGCCGCTGCCCCCAACATGCGCCAGCGAGTGGAGGCGAGGAACGCCCTGAGCTCGCCCAACGCACCACCGGAGGTCTCGGCGAGTGAAGAAGTGAACGCCTCGCCCTGGCGATCGGAGGCCTGCTGCTCCTCCGGGGCGGTGGTTCCTGGCTGGCGATGCGCCCCCTCCCCGCGGGGGCTGGCGGGCTGCCCCAGGAGCACTTTCTGGTCGGCGAGGGCGGTGATCTCGGTTTCGTGGGAGGCCAGGATCACGGTGGTGGTGCCGCGCAGGTTGTCGATGAGGTTTCTGATGCGGTGCGTGTTGGTGGGATCGAGGTGGGCGGTGGGCTCGTCGAGGAGCAGCAGCCGGGCCCCGGCGGTGATGCGGACCAGGCCCCGGGCCAGGCCCAGGCGGCGCAGTTCCCCGGGGCTGAGTTGGTTCGGGTCCGCCTCGGCCAGCCCGGTCAGTCCGACTCGCGCGAGGGCGTGGTGGGTGGAAGCGGTGTCGTGGGCGTAGAGCTGGATCTCGTCGAGGACGGTCTCGCCGACGGTGTGGATGTGCTGAGGCACCCAGGCCACTGCAGCCGGGTCGATCCCGTGGATGGTTCCTTTTTGGGCTTCGATGGTTCCGGCGAGGACCCCGAGCAGGGTGGATTTGCCGCTGCCGCTGGGGCCTTCGACGCTAGTGATAGTTCCGGAAGGGATTTCGGCGTCGAGACCGGATACTGCTGGGGAGGGCCGTCCTGGGTAGCGCACGACCACGCCACTGATTCGCACCGCGGGTGCCTGGTCCGCTGGGGTGTCCGGCTGGGGGTTGATCGTTGCGGGGTTCGATTCCGGTGGCGTCGGTCTGCGGATGTCGGGGGCCGGGGGCTCGGCGACGATCTCACGGGAGCAGTGCAAGGCTGCCATGCCGTCCTGGGAGGCGTGGAAGGCTGCGCCGAGGTCGCGGAAGGGGGCGAAGCATTCGGGGGCGAGGATGAGGGCAATGAGTCCCACCAGGAGGTCGAGGTCACCGTAGACGAGGCGCACGCCGACGAACACCGCCACGACGGCGACCGAGAGCGTGGCGATCAGCTCGAGCACGAGCGCGGAGAGGAACGCGGTGCGCAGGGTCACCATGGTTGTGTGCCGGTGCTGCTCGGAGACATCGCGCAGCGCCGCAGCCTGCTCCTCGATCCGTCCCAGGCCCACGAGGACGGGCAGTCCACGGGCGAGTTCGACCAGGTGGTGGGAGAGTCGTTGAAGGGCGGCGGAGGACTCCTCAGCCTTGTCCTGGGAGTGCAGCCCGATCAGTGCCATGAACACCGGAATCAGGGGCACGGTGAGCACGATGATGAGGGCGCTGACCCAGTCGGCGGCCAGGATCCGCGCCCCGACCAGCAGAGGCACGGTGGTGGCGGCGGTGACCGAGGGCAGCACGCGCGCGTAGTAGTCGTCGAGGGCGTCGAGGCCGATGGTGCCCACAGTGGTCGTGGCGCCGACGTCGTGGCCGCCCCCGGCCAGGAGGCGGGTGGCGAGTTCTCGGCGCAGCCCCCGCTTCGCCCGACCGGCGGCGCGGACGGCGACGACCTGGGTGGCCCAGGTGGTTGCGGCACGCAGCAGCCCGGCACCGACCCCGACCAGCAGAGCCCGTTGCCAGGCCGCCGTGTCATGAGCGATGACCCCGACGATGCCGCGGGCCAGGGCTTCGGCCATGCCGATCAGAGCCAGAGCCTTGAGCGCTCCGAGGAGGCCGAGGGTGAAGACTGTGGCAGCACCACCGGGGCCCAGCGGGGGACGTTTCATGCCTGCTGGTTCCCGTCCGTGCCCGTCCCCGGCACACCCTCACGTCGGGTACCCGCGGCGCGGCTCGGGGCAACGGCGGGAAGGACGGGGTGGGGGGCGGGAAGATGGCCGGTGGTCAGGCGCCGGCGGAACACCCAATAGCTCCAGCTCTGAGCGAGCATCACCGAGGGCAAGCCGATGGCCGCCACGACGGTCATGACCCCCAGGGTGTAGTCGCTGCTGGAGGCGTTGGCCACCGTCAGGTGGTGGGCGGGGTCGATCGTGGAGGGCAGGACCACGGGGTAGACGTTGGCGAAGATTGAGGTAAGGCCGCAGAACAGCAGTGCGGCGGAGCCGGCGAAGGCGCGGCCTTCCCGGCCCAGGCGGGCGCTGGTCCACCCGAAGAGCGCGGCGACGACCGCGGCACCGACCAGGGGCCAGGTCCAGGCCTTGTCGTGGAGCACTTGAACGGCCAACACCCACACGGTGAGCGGCACCAGCGCGGCCGGGCCGAAACGGAGGAGGAACTGGCGGGCACGCACCCGGACCGGGCCCTCGGTCTTCAGTCCCAGGAAGGCCGAGGCGTGCACGAGGCAGAAACCGACCAGCGCCAGCCCACCGAGCAGCGCGTAGGGCGTGAACCAGGCGAAGGCCCCGCCGACGCGGTCGCCGTTGGCGTTCAGCGGCAGGCCCGTAGTGGTCAAAGCCAAGGCAGCACCGAGCCCGAAGGCGACCAGGAACGATCCCCCGCCCAGGGCCCGGTCCACCCACCGCCGCCACCGGTCGCTGTGGACCTTGCCGCGGTACTCGATGGACACCGCCCGGAAAATCAGCCCGACCAGGACGAACACGAAGGGGACGTACAGGGCAGAGAACAAGGAGGCGTACCAGTCGGGGAAGGCGGCGAAGAGCCCGGCGGCTGCGGTGATCAGCCACACCTCGTTGCCGTCCCACACCGGGCCGATGGTATTGAGCATCTGCCGGCGCTGGCGCTCATCGCGGGTACTGGTGAGCATGAGCATCCCCACGCCCAGGTCGAAGCCGTCCAGGAGGATGAACCCGGTCCACAGCACCGCGATGGCGATGAACCAGAGAGTGGGAAGCAGTTCCATGTCAGGGGCCGTTCTGTGGTCGTCGGGCTCAGTAGGCGAAGGCCAGCACGTCATCGCGCCGACCGGTCATGCCCTCGGGATGGGCGGGGTCATCTTCGTGGTGGGCGAGCTCGGGCATGGCCGAGGCGACCCCGCCGCGCACGTAGCGCACGAGCAACCTCGTCTCCACCACCAGCAGGACCGCGTAGATCAGCCCGAGGGTGATGAGGGAGAAAAGGATCTCCTCCCCGCTGACTCCCGGGGAGACGGCAGCGGCGGTGTACATGTACACCCCGTCCACACCACTGGGGTTGGGATTCGGGACGACCACGAACGGTTGCCGTCCCATCTCGGTGAACACCCACCCGGCAATGTTGGCCCCGAAGGGTGCCAGGATGGAGGCCACCGCCACCCACATCAAGGGCTTGGAAGCCGGGACGGTGCCCTTCCGGGTGAGCCACAGCGTCAGCGCCGCGAAGCCGGCGGCGAGCATGCCGAAGCCGATCATCAGGCGGAACCCCCAGTAGGTGACCTCCATTAGGGGCAGGTAGTCGATCTTTTGGCCGGCCCGTTCGCCGTACATGGGGTCTTCAGGCAGGTGGGTGCCGTAGGCGGCCTCGTACTGTGGGATGAGGGTGTTCACGCCCTTGACTTCGGTGTCGAAGTCCCCGTGGGCCAAAAACGACAGCAGGCCCGGGATCTCGATGACGTTGGTCACCTGGTCACAGTCCTGGGCTCCGAGCGGGCCCACGGCCAGCACCGAGAAGCTGGTGCCATCGTGGCAGGCCGCCTCAGCGGCGGCCATCTTCAGCGGCTGCTGGTCGAACATGAGCTTGCCCTGCAGGTCCCCGGTGGCGGCGACCCCGCCGAAGGCGACGGCGGCGACCACCGCACCGATGCGCAGGCTGGACAGCCACACCGCGTGGTCGACCCGGTCCCGCCCGGGAATATCGGCCCGCTCTCCCACGACCACGGCACCGGAGTCGTCGACGGTGTCGATGTTGTCCCGGCGGCGCTGCCACAGCTGGTACCAGGAAACCCCGATCAGGAACGCCGCGCCCACTGCCACCGCTCCGGCCAGGGTGTGGGAGTAGGCCACCAGGGCCGTGTTGTTGGTCAGCACCGCCCACACGTCGTTCATCACCGGGCGGCCGTCCACCATCTCCACGCCCACCGGGTGCTGCATCCAGGAGTTGGCGACGATGATGAAAAAGGCCGAGACCACGGAGCCGAGCACCGCGGTCCACAGCGTGGCCAGGTGCAGCTTCTTGGGCAGGCGGTCCCAGCCGAAGATCCACAGGCCCAGGAAGGTGGACTCGAAGAAGAAGGCGAGCAGGCCCTCCATCGCCAGCGGTGCGCCGAAGACGTCGCCGACGAAGCGGGAGTACTCGCTCCAGGCCATCCCGAACTGGAATTCCTGCACCAACCCGGTGGCCACGCCCATGATGAAGTTGATCAGGTAGAGCTTGCCCCAGAACTTCGTCATCCGCAGCCAACGCTCGTTGCCGGTGCGCACCCACATCGTCTGCATGAGCGCCACCAGCAGACCCAGCCCGAGCGTGAGCGGGACCATCACGAAGTGGTAGACGGTGGTGATCCCGAACTGCCACCGGGCGATCTCCAACGGATCCATGGGTTGTCCCCCAAGCCTTTTTACAGTGGTGTAGAAGTAGTTCTACGAGTCGTAGAACTACTTCTACACCACTGTAGAACACGTGGGTCGGTCCGCTAGAATCAGCTGGTGGCAACCAACGAATCGAAACGTGCAACCTCCTTAGGTGACCTGGAGCGATCCATCATGGAGATCCTCTGGCAGGCGGACACCCCCCTGTCGGCCTACGACCTCCAGGACCAGCTCCCCCTAGCCACCGACAGCGGTCGCCCCCGCGCCGCCACCACCGTGCTCACCGTCCTGTCCCGCCTGGAGCGCAAAGGCTTCGTCACACGGGAACGCACCTTCCGCCCCCACCGGTACCACGCCGCAGCGTCCCGCGAAGAGCACATGGCCTCCCTCATGCACGAGGTCCTCGGAACAGCCAACGACCGGGCCGCCGTACTCGAACGCTTCGTCGGGGGCGTCAGTTCCGAGGAGGCACAAACTCTGCGGCGCCTCCTCGACGACCACTGAGTCCATGTGATCAGCGCCTCGATCGGCCTCGCGGCATTTGCTCTCGCCCTGGCCTGGCCCGTCCCGATCCTTTTCTCGCACGCCAAGTGGCCGACCCGCGCCCCCGCCACCGCACTGGTGCTCTGGCAGGCCGTCGCCCTGGCCGGCGGGCTGTCGATGCTCGGGGCCTTGCTCACCTTCGGCCTGGCCCCTTTTGGGCCGGACTTGGTCACGGGCGGCATCAGCTTCGCCGCTAGCTTCTTGGGAGATCAGCCATGGGTGCCCGCAGGCCCGATGCACATCCTCGCGCTGTCCGGAGCAGTTCTGCTCGGCGGGCATCTGCTGCTGAACCTGATGGTCACGATTGTGCGCGCCGAACGCGATCGCCGGCGCCATGCCCAGCTGGTCCTGCTCCTGAGCACACCGTTGCCCGATGCCCCCGGCACCCGGCTCCTCGACAACCCCGCCCCTGTCGCCTACTGCCTCCCGGGGGCGTTCACCACGATGACCGTCCTCTCTGCCGGATTGCTGTCACTGCTCGATGAAAACGAGCTGGACGCGGTGATCGAGCACGAGAAGGCACATGCCACCCAACGCCATGACATCGTGCTGATGCTATTCCGCGCCTGGAAGGCTTCCCTGCCCTGGTTCCCCATCGCCGACCGCGCTCACCGCGAAGTCGGGCTCCTCGTCGAGATGCTCGCCGACGACCGCGCCCGCCGGAGCGTCGACGACCGTACCCTCGCCCGAGCCGTCGCCCTTGTCAGCACCGGTGGATCCGCTGCTCCCTCGCACCGCTTCCAAGGCACCTGGACAGGCGCGGCCCCTGCCGAGGACGCCCGTCATCGCATCCTGCGACTGGAGGCCACGCCCGTGCCGGCGGGACAAAAGGCAACAGTCATCGGCGCAGCCGCTGCGCTCATCATCGTGCCCACCATCTTGCTGCTCGCCCCCGGCCTCACCAATCTGCTCGACTGACCACAGGCGCGAACCACCCTGGCTGCCACGGCAACACCTGACCCATGACTCGGCGCCCTGACACCGAGATCTACCGCGTCACATGAGGTACATCAGCGCCACTTTGCCACCGATTCAGGAACCTCGAATCGGAGGGCGGCAGCTCTGCGCGTCATACAGCGTTGCGTGCCCGCACGACACCGCATTAACGGGAGCGAAGACGTATCCTCAGGAGGATTGTCCGTGCTCCTACGCGCACACCAATGTTTGATGCCTGCGGTCCGTTGCTCGATCTTTCCGTCGTTGCCCGCGACGTCCTGGGGGAAACACCATCATGCCCCGTGACTCCTCTCGCCGCCCTGCCAAGCCCGACCTCCGTCACCGCGCCTCCTCGCCGGTGAGCGCCCTCGCCGCGTTCTCGGCCCTCGTGGCGCCGAGCGTGGCCGTCAGCTCGGGCGTCACTCCGGGGGCCGGCGAAGAACGAGGGGCTGCCTTCGGGGTGTCGGCGGGCTCCTCGGCCTCCTCGGAGCGGTCGGACAGCGGGTGGAGCCTCTTCGCGTCAGGTCAGGAGCGGCAGCACCCTCCGGCGGCACCGTTGCGGCAGAACCGTTCCACCTCGCCCGTCCGTGACGGCGCCGCAGGCAACGGGTCCTGGCGCCAAGGCACCGGGCCGGGCGACGCCGCCCGGAACGCGGCCTCGACGGTGCGCCCGGGGCGACATGCACCGAGGCTGTACTCGGGCGAGCTTCCCGTCAACACCCTCATCGCCCCCACCACTCCCGGGGCCGTCCTGACCGGGGGAACCTTCGGGTGGCGGATCGCCCCCGATCGCGGCGACCGCGAGTTCCACAACGGCACCGACGTCTCCGCAGCCGCAGGGCTGCCGGTCGTGGCGGCCGCCGAGGGCGAGGTGACGGCCGTGTTCTGGGACGTCTGGGGCGGCAACCGTGTGGAGGTCACCCACGCGGACGGACTGAGGACCACCTATAACCACCTCGAGGACGTCAGGGTGGCCACCGGTGACCGGCTGGCCGCAGCCGAGCAGCTCGGTTCCGTCGGTGCCACCGGAACCCGAGTCACGGGACCAAACCTGCACCTCGAGACCTGGGTCGACGGGCAGGCCGTGGACCCCCAGTCCTTCGACTGGGTCGACGGTCTCCGCGTCATTCCCGCCTCCCGCAGCAAGTACTCCTTGGAGGTGCCCGTGCCGGCCCCCGTGGATGACGAGACCACCGCCAAGAAAAAGGCCGCCTCGGACGAAGAAGCTGCCGAGCAGAAGGCCGCTGCCACCAAGAAGGTCACGAAGGAGCCCCAACCCACGGCCGAGCCTTCCGCTCCTGCGAAACCCAGCCCCACACCGGCCCCTCCACCGTCAGCGGCGCAAAAGCCCACGGCCATCCAGACCAAACCCGTAAAACCCGCCCAACCGGCACCAGCTCCTGCCCCGCCCGGCCCCACAACGGCACCACCCCAACCGGCACCAGCTCCTGCCCCGCCCGGCCCCACAACGGCACCACCCCAACCGGCACCAGCTCCTGCCCCGCCCGGCCCCACAACGGCACCACCCCAACCGGCACCGTCACCGTCTGCGGACACTGGGAGCGAGAAGGAGCTCCTGCCCGGAGTGGCGCCCCGGGTTCCGGACACCAAACGGGACACCGATCGCGACGGCACCCTCGACATCAATGACACCGACCTCGACGGGGACGGCATCGACAACAAGGCTGACGACAACCTCGACGGCGATAAGTTCATCAATGAGGTTGATCCGGACATGGATGGGGACGGCCTGCTCAATGAGGAAGACCCGGACATCGACGGGGACGGCATCCTCAACGACAAGGATGAGGAACCCATACGCCCGGCACGAGTGGCGCCCGCCAAACCAACTCCCGAGACTGGTGTGCCCAGCGATCCTGTAGGGATTACGGCCCCTGCCGGGGGAACTCAGGCTGCTGGGACCTCGTCGGCCACC
>NZ_JAUZUS010000023.1:0-10454 GCF_031844145.1 Kocuria sp. PD6 | reverse complement strand
TCGAGCGAAGAAATTTCTCCAAGCCCTGGAGCACCACGGCCTGGTCGGGTCCATGGGGCGGGTCGGTGCTGCCGGGGACAACGCGGCCAAGGAGTCGTTCTACAGCCTGCTGCAGAACAACGTCCTCGACGCCCAGCCCTGGGCCACCCGAGAAGAACTCCGACTGCGAATCGTCAGATGGATTGAACGGACCTATCACCGAAGGAGGAAACAGCAGGGCCTGGGGAAGTTGACCCCGGTCGCCTACGAGGAGAAACTCATCACGCAGGCGCTGACGTTAGCGGCCTGAACAAGAAACCGAATCTGTCACCTGTTCCTGCATCAGCCCCGATCTCCGGCAGCGCTTCGTCATCGTGGTTGACACCATCGCTGGCCGAGTACTTGTTCGCATTGTTGAAAGTGACGATGCGCTCTCGGCTCGTACGCGCATGAAAGGCCAGCGCATCTCGGACGCTACTCGCCAAGTCGTATCTGACTGGGTTGCCCACCATGTTGTCCTCCTCGTTGAGTTCTCGACGGTGCAACTACCAGCACGGTCGGCGGCGGCTGCGACCGTGCTGCCCTCGCGTGCGCAACGCGATCGGGACCGTGCGCATTGCTCAATCGTAGCTCACGTGGCGTTCCTGGACATACTAAGTCCACTTTGTCTAGGCTGGGTGTGCGGGGAAAGCTCCCCTTGCCCCGCGAACAGACCCAACTGAGGAGAGGACCACATGGCAGCCAAGACAGCCTTCGTGACAGGAGCAAGCCGCGGGATCGGCAAGGCCAGCGCTATCCGACTGACGCAGCTCGGCTACGACGTCATCGCCCACCACCGCTCCGCCGATGCCGACTTCACCGACTTGCAGGCATCCGCTCGCGAGCACGGCACCACGGTCACGACCGTGCAGGCGGACTTCGGGGACCCCGAGGCCGTGCAGGCACTGCTGGGCCAGGTGCGCGAGACCCTGGCCGATAAGACGATCGACCTGGCGTTCCTCAACGCCGGTATCGCCCCGTTCGGGAACTTCCAGGAGCTGAGTGCCGATGCGCTCCGCGACCTGTTCCAGACCAACACCGTCGCCCCCTACGAACTCGCCGCAGGACTGGTCGACCTCGTGACCGCGCCGGGTGGGAAGTACATCTTCACCGGCTCGGCACTGACCCGGTACTCGTTCCCTGCCCTGACCGGGTACGGGATGAGCAAGATCGCCTTGGAGTACCTGGCCCGCACCATGGCCGCCGAGCTCGGCGCCCGCGGCATCACCGTCAACGTGGTCGCCCCTGGAGTCGTCGACACCGACATCAACGCCGGTTGGCTGCGTGGCAACCGGGACGCGGCTGACGCGACCCGTGACGGCAGTGCGGTGAAGAAGCTCGCTCGGCCCGAGGACATGGCCGAGGTCGTCAGTCTGCTCGCCCAGGACACCTCCCAGGCGATCACCGGGCAGGTCATCGACGCCTCCATGGGCACCAGCCTCTAACCACGAGAGAAGGGAGACCTGACATGCAGGTCGCGATCATCTTTCACAGCTCCACCGGCAACGTCGCTGCTCTCGCCGGTACGGCCAAGGACCACCTCGAAGCACTCGGACACTCGGTAACGGTGGACGCCCTGCCGGAACTCGACGATGCCGAGGTCACTGCTCAGGCGCACGCGCGGGCGCTGGAGCATCTCACCTCCGCCGAGGCGGTCCTGTGGGGCACGCCTGGCCGGTACGGATCGATGTCTGGTCCGCTGAAGCACTTCATCGACCAGACGCTGCCCCTCCACCAGCAGGAAGTCCTGGCGGATAAGTTCATGGCCACGTTCGTGTCGACCGCCTCCAACCACGGCGGCCAGGAGTCCACGATCCTCGCGTTCAACAACATCTTCTACCACTGGGGGGCGATCATCGTGCCCGCTGGGGCGGCCGGAGAGGCACAGCAGAAGCCGCTCAACGGCAACCCCTACGGAGTCTCCAGCGTCTCCGGTGCGCAGCAGGCCTCGGTGCCCGAGGAGAACCATGAGGCCATGCGGTATCTCGCTGAACGGCTGGTGACCATCGCGGCAGGCAGGGCCCGGTGATGATCCGCGCGCTCAAGCAGCTGGTCGCCCCGGCCAGCGAACCACTGCACCTCTACTGGGGTTTCCGGGACTCGGCCAGGAAGCATCCGGCCGTGATGATGCACTTCGACACTCCGCTGCCGACGTTTCCGGAGTTGGGCATCCACGCCACCTACGCCGAGGTGCTCGAGGCAATCGAGCGCCGCGGGGCGTGGCTGATCAGCCACGGCATGACGCCGGGCACGCACACCGCGGTCTTCAAGTCCGCGTCCTTCGACAGCTACATGTGGGCGGTGGCCATCGGCTACGCGGGCGGGGTGCCGGTGATGATCTCCCCGCACCTGCCGGCCGAGACCCTCGACGCTCTCCTACACCGGCTCGACGATCCCTGGGTGCTCTACGACGCTGAGACTGCCGAGAAGGTCAGCGCCGTCGACGGTGCGACACCGCAGCACAAGATCAATCTGGCCGACTATGAGCCGGTTGATGAGCCTGCCGCTCCCGCCCCGCGTGGACGGGTCGACGCTGTCGCCTACATGACCCACACCTCCGGAACGACGGGGGTGCCGAAGCTGATCGTGCACTCGCAGACCTCGATGGGCTGGCGGGTGCTGTGGCAGCAGCGGGTCCTCTCGGCCGTTGACAAGGACTCGCTCGTCGCGTTCCACATCTCACCGGTCCACAGCCGCTTCAACATCGGCATTGCCTCGCTCATGTCCTACGGGTTCAGCCTGCTCAACATCTCCGATCCGAGCCTGCCGAACGTGGAAGCGACGCTGCGGCGGTACCGGCCGAAGGTGCTCGAGACTCACCCGAACCACTTCGTGCGGTGGCTGACGCTGGTCGAGTCGGACCCATCGGTGTTCTCCAGCATCAAGTACCTGCATTCTACGTTCGACGCCATCAACAAGGAGACGATGGCGAAGTACCTGCGCGCCTCGCAGTATAAGGTGCCGGTCTTCTTGCAGGTGTACGGACAGAGCGAGTGCGGGCCGATGATCATGCGGGCGCACACCCCGCAAACCCTCCGGCTCACCAACGCCCGCTGGGTGGGCGTGGGCATGCCGCGGATGACCAAAGCGCGCATCGTGGACCAGCACGGTCGTGTGCAGCGACGGCGGAAGTCCGGTGCCATCCAGATGTACTCCCGCGGTCGAGCCCTGACGTACTGGCGGGAAGAAGACCGCTTCAACCAGAACCTGTACGGGCAGTGGTGGGACAGCGGTGACGTCGGCATCAAAGGCTATCTCGGACAGATCGCGCTGCTGGACCGACAGGTCGACCTCATCGCCAACGTGGAGAGCACCCTGGCACTGGAGGACCGCCTGCTCGATCAGCACTCCTTCCTCAGCGAGATCGTGTTCGTCCGCGGCCAGGCCGGGGAACCGCAGCCGGTCGTCGCGATCGCCGACGGTCACGAGATGGACTGGGAAGCCTGGTGGAAGAGCGTGGCGGATCTGCCGCATATGGCGGCACCACTCGTGCTCCCGTACGAAGATCTCCCACGGACGGCGACGATGAAGGTCCAGCGCAACCAGCTTGAAGCGGCCCTGCCGCGTCTGCAGGCGAGCGCGGCATGAGCGGTTCTCAGGCGAACCCGGTGAGGCGCGCCGCGATCGCCGGTGCTGGCACCTCTGGGCTGATCGCAGCGCTTCTCCTGCACCGGCTCGGCTGGGAAGTCACTGTGGTCGAGGCTCATGCGCGAGCACGGACAGGGACCCGGGCACCGACGCTGTGGCCGCCGGCCCTGCATGTCCTCGGCCTCGTCGGCGTCGCCGGAAAGGTGAAGGCTGAAGGGCATCCCGTTTCCGTCTTGGGGTTCCGGACGGAGACCGGTGAGCGGAGACTCGACCTGGGCGCGGCCGGGTGTGTGACGCTGTCCCAGTCACGCCTGGAACGTCTGCTTGAAGACCGTGCGCGCAGGGTCGGAGTACGCATTCATCGCGGTGTCAGGGTGACCGGCGCCCATCAGCAGGACGATGGCCGCGTCCTTGTGACCGGCAAGGGTGACGTCGGCACGTTTCCGGACCTGACGGTCGACCTTCTCATCGGTGCCGATGGATACCGGTCTATCGTCCGCGAGGCCATCGGCGTCGAACTCGCCGGTCCCGGTCGTGGAACGCGGTTCGCGTTGCGCGACTTCGTCGACGACACCGGCGGGTTCGACCGCGACGCGGTGTGGACGTGCACCGGGGAGCCGGGCGCCCTGGTCACGGTTCCGCTGCCGGAGAACACGATCCGCCTCGTTGCCCCCTTCCCCGGGGAAGACACCCACGCCGGGGCGGATTTTCTGCGCGAACGCGCACTCGGGCACGGGTTCCCAGCTCCGGAAGGACCAGTGGTGTGGGAGGCCACGTTCCTCGCCCACACGCAGCAGGCGACCCGGTTCGCCCAAGGGCCGATCGCGCTCATCGGTGATGCCGCCCACGTGCAATCACCCGCGGGCGGTCGCGGCATGAACCAAGGCATCGAGGACGCCTTCACCCTGGTCTCGGAAATCGGGGCAGACACCAGCGACGATCTGGTCGCGGCAGTGGCCCGGTACGCGGCGATACGGGAACCAGAGCTCAGCGATGAGCTTGCTGCCAACGCGGCCGTGACCTCCCACTGGAACGGTACGGAACCTGCCGCCCTCATTGCTCCGGTCATCCGCAGCGAACTCGAAGTCGCCAGCTGCTCCTTCCGACGCGTCTCCGCCATCGGGTCCGTGACCCCGGACGAGACCTCTCCGCTCGGACGGCGCGTGCGATTGACCGCAGAAGCCTGGCCTCGGTTGTCGTCACTGCGCCTCCATCACGGTCTCATCGTGGAGACCACCCCGGCATCTCCCGCCATCGGTCGAATGCCCAGCCTCGTGGGCAACAACCTGATGCTGCCCGATGGGAAGTACACGCTGTCTCCCACGATGAACATCCTCGCGTTCGAACCCGTCGGGGTGCCGGCATGACCCCCACGACAGCTCCATCGGATCTCCACCCCGGGCGCGACGCCCGGATGACGGATGCTCACGTCCTGGCCGGAATCGTCGTTGACGAGCTTGTGCGCAACGGCGTGCGCTGCTTCCTCTACTGTCCTGGCTCACGAAACGGCCCGCTCGGTTTCGAGCTGGCCCGCCGCTCCCAGAATCGGGAACTCGTCCTCCACGTCCGACTGGACGAGCGCGTCGCCGGGTTCACCGCACTCGGCATGGCCAAAGCCACTGGCAGCCCGGTCGCAGTGGTCACCACCTCCGGAAGTGCCGTGACGAACCTGCTGCCGAGCGTGACGGAGGCGAACTATTCCGACGTGCCGGTCATCGTGCTCTCGGCCAACCGCCCCGTGTCCGTGCTGGGTACCGGAGCCTCGCAGACCATCGAGCAAATCGAGGCTCTGCGCAGCCAGGTACGCGGCAGCATGCAGATCACGCCCGAAGGCGCAGATACGGCGACGGTCAACGCCTCTATCCGGTCGACGGTGTGCCGCGCCGTGCTGACCGGTGGCGGACGTCTCGGCGCTTCGGCGGGGCCGGTCCATCTCGATCTTCCGCTGACCAGCGCACTGCCGCCGAGGCAGTTCGAACCCCACCTGCCGGCTGGCAAGCCCGACCACGCGCCCTGGGTGACACCTCCGGCCACTCGCGGATCAGGGGCCGCAGCGGAGCCGCACCGGGTCCATTCGCACAGCCTCGTCATCGCCGGCGACGGTGCGAACCCGAGGCTCCTGCCCGCAGGAGTGCCCGTTGTCGCCGAGCCCACGGTGGCGTTGCGCGAGGATCAGACCCGATTGCACCCGTGGGTTCTCGACTACCTCACCCCGGAGGAGGTCGTCGTCCTCGGACGGCCCACACTGCACCGCAACGTCACCCGGACCATGCGCCATCCCGGCATCCGCGCCTCCTTCCTCAGCGATGGCAATGAGCGGTGGCTCTACGCGGCTGCCGACCTCGATGCCGTGGTTACCGCCGTGGCTCCACCGGAGACCCGAGACGAGGCATGGGACCAGCACGTCACCACCCTGGATCAGACGCTCCGCGCCGCGTGGGCCACAGCGTTGGCCGACTCCACGGTTCAGCCCTGTGGCGCGCACGCTGTCAGCGCCGTCCTCGCGACGGTTCCCGAGTCTGAGCTGCTGTGGCTGGGAGCGTCGAACACCATCCGCGATGCGGCCCTGGTCGCACGAGAGTTCCCACAGTTCACGCTGTCCAACCGCGGCACAGCAGGCATCGACGGCACCCTCGCCTCTGCCGCCGGTGTCGCGCTGGCCCATCCTGACCGGCACGTCACGGCCATGGTCGGCGACCTCACCTTCCTCTACGACGCCACCGCCTTGCAGTTCGGCCGTTATGAACAGGTACCGACCAACCTCACCCTGGTCGTCATCAACGACCAGGGCGGGGGCATCTTCGAACTCCTCGAGCAGGGCGCACCCGAGTACAAGCAGCCCCCGTACGCCACCACCTTCGAACGCATCTACGGCACGCCACAGGCTGTGAACATCGCCGCCCTCTGCCAGGCCTACCAGGTCCGGCACCGCGTCGCCGACCTCGCCGAGCTTCCCCAGGCACTGCACGAAGAACACGCCAACGGCCTGAGCGTGATCGAAGTCCCCGCCGCACGCGGGCACCTCCGAGACCTCCACGCCCGCGCGCGAGAGTGCGCCGATGCCCGGTGGAACGCCCAGACCACGCCCACATCACCGATCACTACGCCGCAAGGAGGCACACGACCATGACCGACGCTGTGAACCCCTTCCAGCCCGACCGGTGGAGACCGGTCGAGGGATTCGATGGCCTGGAAGACATCACCTATCACCGTGGTCTCCAACCAGGCGCGTCCGACCTCGCCCCGTGGGTACGGATCGCGTTCAACCGGCCCGAAGTCCGCAATGCCTTCCGCCCCCAGACCGTCGACGAGCTCTACCGGGTCCTCGACCACGCCCGCATGACCAGCGACGTCGGTGCCGTCATCCTCACCGGCAACGGCCCCTCACCGGCCGATGGCGGCTGGGCGTTTTGCTCCGGCGGCGACCAACGCATCCGCGGCCGCGACGGCTACCTCTACACCGGCGACGACGGCACCATAGACGTGGCCAGTCGGGGACGCCTCCACATCCTTGAAGTCCAACGGCTCATCCGGACCATGCCCAAGGTCGTCATCGCCGCCGTCTCCGGGTGGGCGGCAGGCGGTGGGCACTCCCTGCACGTCGTCTGCGACCTGACGATCGCGTCGAAAGAGCACGGCAAGTTCAAACAGACCGACGCGACCGTCGGGTCCTTCGACGCCGGCTACGGCTCTGCCCTCCTGGCCCGGCAAGTCGGTCAGAAACGTGCCCGCGAGATCTTCTTCCTCGCCCGCGAATACTCCGCCCAAGACATGTATGAGATGGGCGCGGTCAACACCGTCGTCACGCATGCGGACTTGGAGTCCACGGCGGTCGAGTTCGCTGCCGACATCTGCCGCCAATCGCCCCAGGCCATTCGCATGCTCAAGTTCGCCTTCAACCTGCCAGACGACGGCATGGTCGGTCAGCAGGTCTTCGCCGGTGAAGCCACACGCCTGGCCTATATGACCGCCGAGGCAGCCGAGGGACGCGACGCGTTCCTGGAAAAGCGCGCACCCGATTGGGCGCCGTTCCCGTATTACTTCTGACAATCCCAGCCCACGAGTTCGACGGAATCACCATGGACACAGTTTTCGATCCTGCACAGTTCGGCGACATTCCCCTCGGCAGTCGCCTGGTCATGAGCGGGATGACCCGCCAACGCGCCGACGCCGAGGGCGCCCCGACCGAGACGATGACCACCTACTATAGCCAACGCGCCGCCGCGGGCCTGATCATCGCCGAGAGCACCCACCCCTCATGGACGGGGAAGAACCAGCCGGGCAGCCCGCACATGATCACCGACGCCGACGAACAGGCCTGGAAACAGGTTGTCGACGCCGTCCACGACAACGGCGGCACGATCGTCCTGCAACTTATGCACGCCGGAGGCAACGCTCACCCCACCGTCAACGGCGACCGCACGCCTGTGGCGCCCTCGGACGTCATCCCGACCGAGACCATCAGGGTCGGTGCCGACATGCTCCCGCACGCACGACCCCAGGCACTCACCCAAGCAGGCATGCGGGAGGTCATCGACGACTTCGCACAGGCTGCACGCCGGGCGATGGCGGCCGGCTTCGACGGAGTCGAGATCCATGCTGGCAACGGCTTCCTCCTGCACCAGTTCCTCTCACCCCAGACGAACACTCGCATCGATCAGTACGGGGGCACACCGCAGGACCGGTGCCGGTTCCCCATCGCCGTCATCGACGCGCTCACCGAGGCCATCGGGGCTGCTCGTGTCGGCTTGAGAATCTCACCAGGGGCCTCGGTTACCTCTCTGCACGAGCTCGACCTTCTCACGCAATACGGTCAACTGCTGGCCCAGCCGGAGGTCCAGGACCTGGCCTACCTCCACACCACCTCGACCAGTGCTCCCGAGATCATCGAGCAGATGCGCTTACTGTGGCACGGCCGGTGGATTCACAACATGGGCACCGACCCCACCACCCCCGCCAGCGAAGTCCTCGCCCGCGCCACGTCCACCCTCGCACGCGGCGCCGACGCCGTCTCACTGGGCCGGCTGTTCATCGCCAATCCCGACCTACCCCGACGCCTGGCCACAAACGCAACCCTGGCGACACCCGACTTCACCACCTTCTACACCGGCGGCACGCGCGGCTACACCGACTACACCCCGCTGGAGACGGAGACCACCTCATGACACAGACACAAGAACACGCTCCCACCACCCGCGCTGCCGTCTGGGGTGCCGCCTTTGCGGTATTCGGTGACGAACGATCAGTCGTGCTTCCGAACCCCGAGATCCGCACCGAGAGCCTCGAAGACGCCCAGTGCCGAGCACTCGCCGCTGAGACCGGCGAAGTCCTCGGCGTGCTAATCCCGTTCGAGACGGGTGCACCCGTCACGACCTATCTTGGCCGCCCCAGCACTGTGCCCGACACCGAGGCTGTGGAACAGCCCGGTAGCTTCGATGCGACCGCGCTGACCCCGGACATCCGGTTCAACGAACGCGAGACCGCCCGCTACATGCTCTCCCTCGAACAGGCACGGCACACCTTCGACACCGAGCCAGAACTGGCGAAGGTCGTTCTGTCACGATCAGAGCGCTACACCTGGGAAGGAATGCCACCCCACCGCCTCCTCCTCTCCCGCATTCACGCTCTCTACCCAGAGGCCTACCGGTATCACGCCACGACCAAGGACGAGGATTCCACTGTGGCCGCCGGTGCCACCCCGGAGCAGTTCCTCAGCAAGCGAGGGAACACTGTACGTCTGCAGCCACTGGCAGGCACCGTGCCCGGCGCACTGACGAGGGCCGAAGCCGAGGCCCAGCTCCGCACACCGAAGTACCTGGAAGAACACGGCCTCCTCGTGGACTTCATGCGGTCCAGACTCCACACGATTGCGACGGAGGTATCCGTCGCAGCGGAGCCATCGATCGTATCGGCGAACAACGTCTGGCACCTCGGTACCCCGATCCGCGCCGAGGTGCCCGAATCCGTGTCGATCGCGGCCCTGGTCGACCTGCTACACCCCTCACCAGCTGTCTGCGGGGTCGACCAAGACCAGGCCTCAGCTTTCATCAGCGGAGTTGAGACAACGCGCGGCTACTACGGCGGGCTCATCGGCTGGCTGACCCCCGACGGAGACGGCGACCTGTACGTGGCACTGCGGGGACTGGAGATCGACGACGACCAGCACAGCGTCACCCTCCGGGCTGGCGGTGGCATCACCGCCGCCAGCGATCCGACGACCGAGTTCGCAGAGACCTCGGACAAGCTCGACGCGATGCGAAGGGTGGTGGGTGCCTAGACATGACGTATCTGAGTCCAGGTAGATAAGGTGGACCCATGAAGTTACCCCGCGGTGCCGAATGGATGGCCCACTGCCTCGTCGCTCTCGCCGTATGCGATGACGTCGGCCCGGTGCCACGTCGCGCATTGTCCGAAATGTTCGACATCTCAGAGGAGTACCTCACCAAGCAACTCCAGCTCCTCGTCAAGCAGGGGGTCGTAGCGTCAGCCGCTGGGCAACGAGGCGGTTACCGACTCTCGAAGCCGGCAATTGACATCACATTGCTCGATGTCCTCAACGCCATCCAAGGAGATGCGCCCCTGTTTAACTGCGAGAACGTACGATGCCGCGGCATCTTTGAACCCGAGGCGGAGAAAATCAAGGCCCGCGGGAAATGCGGTATCCACAAGGCGATGCTGAACGCGGAAAAAGAGTGGCGGGAGAGCCTCGGTCACGTCACCATCGACTCGCTCACCGAGAGCGTCGGTGACGACGGGGCGAAGACGATGCGCGACTTTGTCGCCTCCGTCCGACAATAGTCCAGAACCCCCATACACCTCATAGTCGCTATGAAAGCAACATGGAGTGA
>NZ_JAUZUS010000022.1:0-11752 GCF_031844145.1 Kocuria sp. PD6 | reverse complement strand
GGTAAAATGCATATAAATATAAACGGAGAATAGGCGGATGGCATTGGCCCTGAAAAAATCAGATTTGTATAGCTCACTTTGGAAGAGTTGCGATGAACTTCGCGGTGGCATGGATGCTTCGCAGTATAAGGATTACATCCTGACGCTTCTGTTCGTAAAGTATGTCTCTGACAAAGCCAAGACAGATCCAGACTCCCTGATCGACGTACCCGCTGGCGGATCCTTTGAAGACATGCTCGCTGCCAAGGGAGATAAGGAGATTGGCGACCGGTTCAACAAGATCATCGCCAAGCTCGCCGAGGCCAACGGTCTGCGGAATGTCATCGACCTGGCTGACTTCAACGACGAGGAGAAGCTTGGCAAGGGCAAGGAGATGCAGGATCGTCTTTCCAAACTTGTCACCATATTTAACGACCTCGACTTCCGTGGTTCTCGCGCCGAAGGTGACGACCTCCTGGGCGACGCCTACGAGTATCTGATGCGCCACTTCGCCACGGAGTCAGGCAAGAGTAAGGGCCAGTTCTACACGCCGGCCGAGGTCTCACGCATCCTCGCCAAGGTGGTTGGTATCGGTCCAAACACTCGCCAGGATCAGACCGTCTACGACCCGGCCTGCGGGTCCGGCTCGCTACTGCTCAAGGCGGCCGCCGAAGCACCGCGTGGCATGACGATTTACGGCCAAGAGAAGGATAATGCCACGTGGGCATTGTCGAAGATGAACATGATCCTCCACGGCAATGAGATTGCCGAAATCGAAAAAGGCGACACGATCACCAACCCGCAGTTTACCAAAGGTGACCATCTGCGGACCTTCGACTACATCGTCATGAACCCACCGTTCTCGGTGAAGTCATGGAACAACGGCCTCGAGAACGACTACAATCGCTTCGAGTACGGCCGCCCGCCGGAGAAGAACGGCGACTACGCCTTCCTTCTGCACGCCCTCACGTCGCTGAAGAGCACCGGTAAGGCGGCGATCATCCTGCCGCATGGTGTTCTATTCCGCGGCAACGCTGAGGCCACGATCCGCACGCGACTGCTAAAGCAGGGCTTCATTAAGGGCGTCATCGGGCTCCCCGCCAATCTCTTTTATGGCACCGGTATCCCCGCCTGCATTGTCGTTCTCGATAAGGAGAACGCAGTTGCTCGCACTGGTGTCTTCATGGTCGACGCGTCCAAGGGATTCAAGAAGGACGGCAACAAGAATCGCCTTCGCAGCCAAGACATCCACAAGGTCGTCGACACGTTTACTAAACAAATCGAGATTCCGCGCTACTCGCGCATGGTGCCGATGAGTGAGATCGCGGACCCGAGGAACGACTACAACCTGAATATCCCGCGCTACATCGATTCTTCGGACCCCGAAGACCTCCAGGATCTTCACGCACACTTACACGGCGGCATCCCGAACGCAGACCTCGACGCCCTGGACGAATACTGGGACGCCTTCCCGCAGCTCCGTAACCAACTCTTCAGGCAAAACCGTCCCGGGTACAGCGACCTGACCATCGATGTCAGTGAGGTGCAGCAGGCCATTCTCGACTCGACCGAGTTTCAGAGGTTTGCCGACGAGGCGAAGGCACTCACCGCCGCCTGGTTCGCCGCCCACCGCGATGCAATTGCCACGATCGACGCCAACACTCGAGCGAACGACCTCATTGTCACCATGGGCGACGACCTGCTCGGCCGGTTCAAGTCCGTACCGCTACTCGACGAGTACGACGTGTACGAGCAACTCATGACCTACTGGCACGACACCATGCACGATGACGTGTTCCTCGTCATGAACGAGGGATGGCTAAATGCCTCGAAGCCCCGCAAGACCATCGAAGACAAAGTGCGCAAGCTTTCGGAGACACCGGACTTGGTAGTCGGTTCAGGCCGCAGCGCCACCAAGTACAAAATGGACCTCCTCCCGCCAGCGCTCCTCGTGGCTTACTACCTAGCCGACGAACAGGTCGAAGTGGACGAGCTCACCGCAGCCGCCGAGGAAGCCACGCGCGCCGTCGAGGAATATGTAGAGGAACACGCCGTCGAGGATGGACTGCTTATTGAGGCTATGGACGAGGACAAGATCTCGAAAGCACTCGCGAGCGCCCGCCTGCGCGTCGCCAAACGCGAAAAGGCAGACCAGGACGAGATTGAGGCGCTCGAACACGTTATAAAGCTCTACGACGAAGACGCGACCGCTAGAAAGGTCGTCAAAGAAGCCCAAGCCGAACTCGACAAAGCAACGCTCGCGAAGTACGGCGACCTGACCGAAGTCGACGTCAAGAACCTCGTGGTTGACCACAAGTGGCAAGCCACGATTGCGAGAAAGGTAGATGCCGAGGTTGAGGCGCTGACGCTGGCTCTTGTCGCACGCATCCACCAGCTCGGGCAGCGCTACGTGGATACTATGGATGACCTGGACACAGAACTCGACAAACTGGAATCCAAAGTCGCAAAGCATCTGGCAAACATGGGGATTCGCGCATGAGTACTGCAACATGGCCCACTCGCCGCCTTGGCGACATCGCCAGCATGGGCAGTGGAGGTACACCATCGAGAACAGTCAGCCGCTACTTTGGCGGCGGCATTCCGTGGGTTTCGATCACGGATATGACAAATAGCGGCAAGTACGTTTCGTCAACCGCGACCACGCTCACCGCCGAAGGCTTGAAATCTAGCGCTGCGAGGTTGTATGCGCCTAATGTTGTCCTTTACGCCATGTACGCATCGCTCGGCGAAGTTTGCGTCGCAGTCGGACGTATCTCTTCGAGTCAGGCGATCCTTGGCATTCAGCCCGGCGCAGAGTTGGATCGCGAGTTTCTCTACTACCACCTAGAGGCGATCAAACCGCGCGTCAAAGAGCTTGGCCAGCAAGGGACCCAAGCGAATTTGAATGCAGGGATGGTCCGGGACTTCAAGGTGCAGCTGCCGCCCATGGCCGAGCAGCGCAAAATTTCGGGTGCGCTTCGAGATGCCGACGACCTGATCGCCACCATCGAACGCCTCATCGCCAAGAAGCAGGCAATCAAGCAGGGGGTGACGCAGCAGCTCCTCACCGGCCGCACTCGCCTACCGGGATTTGACAAACCATGGATAAATAGAAGGCTTGCTGATGTTGGCCAGACTGTGCGCGGCGTTGGCTACAAACCGGATATAGACCTTAGTGCTAGGCGGACGGCAGCCACCGTCGATCTACTCCGGGCAAATAACGTTCAGGATTCATCGCTGAATTTGAGCGATGTTCAGTACGTGCACCGGCGTCGAGTACGCGCCGACCAGTATCTACGCACCGGGGATGTGCTGATCTGCGCCGCCAACGGCAGCAAGCAACTCGTGGGAAAAGCTGCCCCAATCCGAGCCACCGGCTCGATACCACAGACGTTTGGGGCATTCATGATGGTGTACCGCCCGAATACTGGAGCCATTTTGCCGTCGTTCGCGGCACTTCACTTTCAGACGAAGCCCTACCGCGATTGGATTGAGGTTCTTCTTGCTGGATCGAGTATCAACAATTTGCGCCCCGCAGATATCGCTGCTCTCGAGATTCCGTTACCTGAACATGAGGAACAGGTTGCTATCGCCAGTGCTGTAACCGATATGGAAGATGAGATCCACGCTCTGCGCCACCGGCTCACAAAAGCCCACGCCATAAAACAGGGCATGATGCAGCAACTACTCACGGGCCGGATTCGCCTAGCTGCAGAGGTCGCCTCATGAGCGACGTCGGTCAGATCGAGCGCAAGGCTCAAGAGCGCGTCGTCAAGCTATTCCGGGACCAGCTTGATTACGAGTACCTCGGCAATTGGGAGTACCGCGATGGCAACTCGAACATTGAGGGCGACCTGCTGGTGCAGAACCTCAGAGCTCGGGACTACGACGACAACCTGATCACTCGTACTCTCGACCAGCTCGGTAAGGCGGCCTCGGTTGGCGCCGGTCATGACCTGTACGAGGCCAACCGGGATGTCTATCAACTGCTCCGTTACGGCGTGAAGGTCAAGCCTGGCGTTGGCGAGCAGACCGAGACAGTTTGGCTCATCGACTGGGCGAACCCAGATGCTAACCACTTCGTTGTGGTTGAAGAAGTCACAGTCCTTGGCCAGCACACCAAGCGCCCAGACGTGGTGCTGTATGTCAACGGCCTCGCCTTAGCTACGATTGAACTTAAGCGATCGAAGGTGTCCGTCACTGAGGGCATTCGGCAGACCATCGGCAATCAAAAGTCCGAATTTATTCGTTCATTTTTCTCGACGGTGCAGTTCGTGTTCGCAGGCAACGACGTCGAGGGGCTGCGCTATGGAGTAATCGACACACCCGAGAAGTACTGGCTGGAGTGGAAGGAGCCATCAGCGGTCGCCGACCCGATCGACAGAGCTCTCCTGCAACTCTGCGATAAGGGCCGCTTCCTCGAACTAATCCATGACTTTATCGTCTTCGACGCGGGCACCAAGAAGGGTCCGCGCCACAACCAGTACTTCGGCATCAAAGCTGCCCAAGAGCGCATCGCCAAGCGCGAGGGCGGCATCATATGGCACACTCAGGGCTCCGGCAAGAGCCTCACGATGGTCTGGCTGGCCAAATGGATTCGGGAGCACCAAGCCGATGCGCGGGTCCTGCTGATCACTGACCGTACAGAGCTTGATGATCAGATTGAAAAGGTTTTTAACGGCGTCAACGAGCAGATTTACCGAACGTCGAGCGGCGCCGACCTACTGGGCACGCTGAACCAGACACAGGAGTGGCTCATTTGCTCCCTCGTACACAAATTCCGTGGGAGCGACGATGACCAGGCGGTCGACGAAGCTGGCGAAAACTTTATTGCTGAGCTGAACGCTAAGATCCCCAAGGACTTCAAAGCTAAGGGCAATATCTTCGTCTTTGTCGACGAGGCCCACCGCACCCAGTCCGGCAAGATGCACACGGCCATGAAGCAACTCCTACCGGAGGCCATGTTTATCGGCTTCACCGGCACTCCACTTCTGAAGGCCGACAAGGCCACTAGCATCGAAACCTTTGGCTCCTTCATTCACACCTATAAGTTCGACGAGGCCGTCGAGGATGGCGTCGTGCTGGACCTGCGCTACGAGGCTCGCAACATCGATCAGAACCTGACGTCACCCGCACAGGTGGACAAGTGGTTCGAGGTCAAGACCAAGGGCATGACTAACCTCTCCAAGGCCGAGCTCAAGAAGCGCTGGGGCACCATGCAAAAGGTCGTCTCTAGCGAGCCGCGCGCCAAGCAGATCGTCAACGACATCCTGCTCGATATGGCGACGAAGCCGCGCCTGGTGGACGGGCACGGCAACGCCATGCTTGTCGGCTCCAGCATCTACCAGGCCTGCAAGTTCTACGAGCTGTTCTGCAACGCCGGCTTCAAGGGCAAGTGCGCCATCGTGACCAGCTACATGCCCAATGCCAGTGACATCTCGAAGGAAGACTCCGGCGAAGGCAAGACCGAGAGAATCCGTCAGTACGACATCTACCGCAGGATGCTGGCCGACTACTTCGACGAACCAGAAGACACGGCCGTCGGCAAGATCGAGGAATTTGAGAAGGCGGTCAAAAAGCAGTTCATCGAGAACCCCGGCCAGATGCGGCTCCTAATCGTGGTCGACAAGCTGCTCACCGGCTTCGACGCTCCGAGCGCTACGTACCTCTACATCGACAAGAAGATGCGCGACCACGGCCTGTTCCAGGCCATCTGCCGAGTCAACCGTCTCGACGGCGATGACAAGGACTACGGCTACATCATTGACTACCAGGACCTCTTCAACTCGCTCGAGGACGCGATCACTGACTACACCTCGGGTGCTTTGGACGGCTACGAGAAGAAAGACATCGAGGGTCTCCTTAGCGACCGCATCGAGAAGGCGCGCGAAGACCTCGACGACGCTCTTGAGCGCATTCGTGCACTCGTGGAAGCTGTTGCCCCACCGAAGAACACGCTCCAATACCAGCAGTACTTCTGTGCGATGGAGCAAGGTAACGCCGAGCAGCTCAAAGCCAATGAACCAAAGCGCGTCGAACTGTACAAGTCAGTCGCAGGTGTGACGCGAGCCTTCGCGAACCTCACCAACGAGATGACCGAAGCGGGCTACAGCGAGTCTGAGGCGGAAGCAATCAAAAAGGAGATCGCCCACTACGTCGATGTGCGCGCAGAGGTGAAGCTGGGGGCCGGTGAGGACGTCGACTTCAAGCAATACGAAGCCGGCATGCGATTCCTTCTCGACACCTACATCCAAGCCAGCGCCTCTGAAACCGTCTCGAACTTCGAAGACACCGGACTGATCGACCTCATCGTCAAGCTTGGCGCTGGTGCGATCGACAAGCTCCCCGAGGGCATCAAGAAGAGTCCCGAGGCTGTGGCCGAGACGATCACCAACAATATGCGCAAGGTGATCATCGACGAGCGCGCGATGAATCCGAAGTACTACGACCGGATGAGCGAACTGCTTGACGCCATCATCGAGGAGCGACGCCGGCAAGCCATCGACTACCAGGAGTACCTTGCCAAGCTGCTTGAGGCAGCGACACAGCTTGGCACCAAGGAGTCGGACACTGAGTACCCAGATTGGGCTAACAACGGTGCCAAGCGAGCACTCGTCGACTTCTTCCTCCCCGACGAACATCTTGCGATCGAGATTGACACCATCGTCCGGCACACCAAACCCGACGCCTGGGTCGGCAACCCCATCAAGGAGCGCAAGGTCAAGAACGCCATCCGCGCCAACCTCGGTGGCGACTTCGACCAAGCCAAGCTCGATGAACTCTTCGAACTCGTGAAGGCACGCCATGAGTACAGCTAGTGCGTACATGACCGTCCGAGGGATAGACGTCGACGTCATCTATAAGGACATTAAGAACCTCCACATCGGCGTCTACCCGCCGCTCGGCCGCGTGCGCGTTGCGGCACCCAAACGCCTAGACGACAACCAAGTGAGACTCGCCGTCATCCAGCGACTTCCATGGATCAAGCGTCAGCGCGAGCAACTCAAGGCCGCACCGCGACAGACCGAACGAGAGATGGTCACTGGAGAGTCCCACTACGTCTGGGGCCTCCGCCGACGACTGAAAGTCGTCGAGCGACCAGGGCGAACTCACTTCGAAGTCGATGGCGAGCGACTCGTGCTCTATACGCCGAGCAGCGCGACCGCCGAGAAGCGCCGGGTGGCACTCGATCAGTGGTATCGACAGCAACTGCGCGAGTCGATTCCTAGCATCATCGAAACCTGGGAACAGAAGCTCGAAGTGTCGGTACCCCAGTGGACGATCCGACGCATGAAAACCAAATGGGGTTCATGCAACCGCGAAACCCGTCATTTATGGTTCAACGTTGAGCTGGCGAAAAAGCACCCGGATTGCCTGGAGTACATCGTCGTCCATGAGATGACCCATCTATTGGAGCGGAACCACAATGATCGTTTTACTGAACTAATGAGTAGTTATCTCCCAGACTGGCAAGCCCGACGAGACCAACTAAATGCCGCACCACTAGCGGAAGAAAACTGGAGACACGCATGAAAGTAGTCAAGATATCGGTTCACAACTTTAGACTTCTTGAATCTATCGCAATGGAATTAGAGCCTGATGCGACAATGATTGTCGGTCGAAATAACAGCGGCAAAACATCAGTAGTCGAAATTTTCTACAAGTTCCTCGGGACTGATCGTAATATTTTTACGATAGACGATTTTAGCCTTGGTGCACAGCGACAACTGCTTGAGGCCGGGACTAAATGGTTGTCCGCCCAAGATGAAAAGCTACAAGGAAACAACGACTCCGCGCTCGAAATAGAAGATTCGGCATCCAAGGCACTACCCACAATTGAACTGAAAATAGAAATCGAGTACGAAGAGGGTGATCTATTAACCCCTATATCAGGGCTTATCAGAGACCTTGATCCATCGCGGAGAGATGCCGTCATTTCATGCAAACTTCAGCCTAATCGACCTTTGGAATTATTTAAGTCGTTCGAAGCGGCGAAAGCACAAAGGAACGATCTGACCTTGCTCGAATTCGTGCGGCGAAAAATCGACAGCGTTTACTCGATGCTTTTTCAGGCCGTAGATAAACAAGACTCTAGCAACTTCAAAGACATTGATCGAACTCAGGCTCGCAACGCCGTCACAACGGAATTCATCTACGCGCAAAACCACTTCGATGACACGTCTCAAGACTCGAGCAAAGGGCTGTCCAAAGGTTTTGAAGCCTACTACAAGGCCATCAGCGACACCGACCAGTCGGTTGCAACACTCGAAGGCGTACTTGAATCGTTCGCAACCAGACTAGATGGAGAATACCAGACCATTTTCGAAGGTGTCTTTACGGACTTACGTGGCTTTGGAGTAAACACGACTCCACTCGCACACGAGTTGCAAGTCGTATCGCAGTTTGATGCTACAGGCCTCCTATCAGGTAGCACACGCGTCGTATATGCGCACGAAGATGTCGTTCTGCCCGAGTCGCACAACGGACTTGGATACTCCAAGCTAATCTTCATCATTCTTCAATTTGTGGCCTTTTTTGAAGAATATCGAAAACGGACTCCACGGGCGGGTATGCAGATACTCTTCGTTGAAGAACCTGAGGCACATCTCCACCCACAAATGCAAGCCGTGTTCATCAAAAATGTACGAGACTACATACGTTCAAAAGAGGGCTGGAATGTTCAGATCGTAGTAACAACGCACTCTTCGCATATCATCGCTGAAAGCGGGTTCTCATGTATTCGGTACTTGCAAAAATCCGCCAATGGGGCCGAGGTACGAGACTTACGTAAATTTAAGTCCAAACTCGAGACCAAGGCGAGGGTCGCGAAAAAAGAACCAGGTGAAGAAGCTGACGCGGGCATTTCGGACACTACACTGAAATTTCTCGAACAGTACCTCGTACTGCACAGGCGCGACATGTTCTTTGCCGACAAAATAGTCCTCATCGAGGGAACTGCTGAGCGTCTTGCGTTGCCTGCAATGATAAAGAAGGATGCGCCGGAACTTGTCCATCAGTACATTTCGGTAATCGAAGTCGGCGGTGCTTATGCTGTAAAGTTCAAGAGCCTACTTGAATTTCTTGGTGTGCCAACTCTAGTGATCACCGACATTGATTCAGTAGCGCGTACTGGTCGTCACAATAAAGTGCCAGTTAGCACACAAGATGCCATCACAAGTAATACGACGCTGAAAACCTGGCTTCCTGAAAAGCAATCGGTTGCCGAACTTTTGGGTGCCACTGACGATACCAAATCCGCTGAAAACGTTCGCGTAGCCTATCAAATCCCAGAAGGCCCCGGAATGAAATGCGGTCGAAGCTTCGAAGAGTCCTTCATTCTTGCCAACGCCGGAGAACTAAGTAGTACCGAGCAGCATCTTGCTAACATGCACTTGTTTGAAGAGGACGGGGTTCGCATGACATCTGAAAGGATTAGGGATAAATCTTACGAAATCGCAGATCAGATCGACAGCAAGGCTGACTTCGCATTTGACGTAGTTACTTTAGGGGCTTCCACAACACCAAGGTACATCGCAGAGGGGTTGTCATGGTTGACGTCAACGAAATCGTAATTCAGCGGATCGCTGATCGCCAGAGTTTCCTAGTTGACGCAGGTGCCGGAGCCGGTAAAACAACGACCCTTGTCAATGCTCTTACTCGGCTAGTGGCTGACTCTGCCGAGCAGCTTTCGTCCAATGGACAGAGAATCGTATGCATCACCTACACGAACGTAGCAGTTAACGAGATTAAAAGTCGGATAAACAACGATCCGCTCGTGTTAGTTTCCACGATCCACGAATTTTTGTGGTCGCTAATCGAGCCGTTCCAGAGAGAACTGAAGGCTGAAGTGCTGGCACTTGCCGAAGCCTCGGGAAAGCCTGAGAATACTGGAATCGATTTGTCCGACATAAGGATCGAATACTGGCAATATCCTCGCAAGTACGCTCGTGGAAAACTGGGCCATGACGACGTTATAAGTGTTTCGGAGCGACTATTTTCTCGATACCCAAAAATCGGCCAGCTCGTGGCGGACCGATTCCCCATAGTGTTCGTGGACGAGTATCAGGACACAAATCCGAAAACAATTTCCCTTCTACTCGACCATCTAGCAGCAAGTGCAGCTGGCCGAATAGTTGTCGGATTATTCGGAGATCACATGCAGAAAATTTACAACTCAGGTGTTGGGGAGGTCAATCACTCGTCACTTGATAAAATTCAAAAAACTGAAAATTATCGATGCCCCTTGGCCGTAATTTCAATGCTGAATAAGCTTCGACCTGAGTTACAGCAGAACCCTGGCCATGGTAACGCGATTGGAGAAGCGCGCTTTTTCGCTTCAAACGGAGATTCCTCCGATACTTTTCAAAAAGTTTGGCAACATCTTCTTTCAGACGGATGGGAAGAAGAGTCCTCCAAAATCTTGGTGCTGACGAGGAAAGGTATTGCAAGCCAGCAAGCCTGGGATAGACTGCTAGGCGTCTATCAGGCTCGATCATCATTCGGCCCAGATAACTTGATGACTCGAGATAATGAGTTTGGTGACTTATTCACCAATATAGAACTCCTGTGTGCCAGCTACCTGTCCGGTGCATCCGGAAAATTCTTGGACCTGTATGCCGCATCGGGAACCCCCATTGAACACCACTACCAAAAGTCAGCGGTAGCACACTCTATCGATAAGTTGAATGAGTTACGAACAAGCGGTTCTATCGGCGAGGTATTGGATTACGTTTTCACTGAAAAGATACTTCAAAAGCCGAAGCGGCTTCTGTCATTTGAGCAGACACTTGAAAATCCAGTCGACGAAGCCAAAGCGGAAAAGGACCGTGTATTTTTATTGGCACTTCGCGCACTGCCTTACACCCAGGTAATTGCTCTCGAGAGGTACTTAAACAATGAAACTGTATTTTCAACCAAGCATGGCGTGAAAGGCGAACAGTTCGAAAACGTACTTGTCGTCATTGACGACACGTTGTGGAATCAGTACAAATTTGAGAGCGTGCTGGCCGGTGATATAACTAAGTCACAATACCAACGAAGTCTCAATCTGTTGTATGTGGCATGCTCAAGACCCACTCAAAGACTAGCCGTCCTTGCTCAGTCAAACTTGAGTGATAGGGCTCTAGCCGGCGCCGAGCACCTATTCGGACAGGATTTTGTCTTCAGTACTCAAGACCTATAGATGGGCGACGGGGCCCCTGCCCCTTTTCCCTTAATGCCTACGGATTGATGTCAGGTCGATAGCTATCTCCGGTCGTGGACAAAAGGAACTTCCGTGTCGTGTCGTAACTACACCCAACTTGCTTGGCAATGTCTCGGATGATCATGCCCCCAGAGCGCAGCCGCAGCACCTCACGCTCCCTCTCAGTTGTCATGCCGCGTACGCGCGTCTGGACGCCCCGCTGACTGAACAGCCGCAGGATCGAAGAGTGCGAGATGGCATACTCGCGAGCCAAGGCTGTAGTGGTCTCCCCTGCCTTGTACCTGGCAACTATGGCGTCCAGCTGGTCATAGCCAAGGCGCAAATTTAAGGCTCGACGAGACGTCTTTGCTTGGGTGCCGGAACGCTCAGGACAGTCATGCTGGTCAGTGGAGGCTTGAGCCCTTCGCAACGCGTCGACCGCCGGCAAATAGTGGCGGGCAACGCTTGAGTAATCGGGCAGGATCTCGACCACATGAACACCCGGAACCACGAATCGTGGGTCCGGGTGTGGTCAAGCCCCGAGAAGTGGTGTAGCGATCTTTCGTAGGGGTCAGGCAGTGAGGGCGGTCA
>NZ_JAUZUS010000021.1:0-12003 GCF_031844145.1 Kocuria sp. PD6 | reverse complement strand
GCTACACCAAGGTGCAGGTGAAGCAGTACTACTACGCCGAGGACAAGTACGGGAATTCTCACGAGCACGGCAGTGACTACTACCAGTACAGCTTCAACCACCACGGCGGTGAAACCTGGGGCGGGGGGGCAGTGGCGCCACTTCAATCACCACCAGGACAAGAAGGTGTACCACGTGGTCAAGTACCGCTACTGGGACGGTCACGGCTGGTCGGACTGGTACAAGGACGTGAGCCACAAGACCGGCCTCGGGCACTGATCGCGCTTTGGTGGGGGCCATCCAGCTTGTGGCTGGCCCTCACCCACATAACATCGGTGAGGGCCCCATCCGCACGCTGTCGTGGCTGGTGACAGCACCCCGCAGCATTGCTCTTGCACCACTGGATGCAATTCTTGGGCAGCAGAACCGTGGCCTCCAGGTCCTCGACGGGGGCTCCCGAAGTGCCGGGTATCGATGAACACTCCTCACTTGTCGCCCATCACAAAGTCATTTCTGGGTGGGGCAGTGATCGGGCCGAACCAGAAACCCCAGATCGGACGGGATCTGCTCCCCGGGATCACGGACCAGAAGGTCCGCGGGGGCGCTGTCATGAGAGGGTTGCAGCATGTCCCATCCTGCGTCCCCCGGCGTCTGCCCACCCGATGAGTCCCGCAGCGCCCAGGGATCCTCCCCGGCCGAACCTGGGGCCGAAAACCTTCCCGCGAAGGCCGCCCCTGGGGCGGTCCTGTACGAGGAACGGTTGTCGGCCGCGTGGTGGATGTGGTTGCTCGTGCTCTTCGCGGGCCTGGTGGGTTTCATTGCCCTGGCCCCGATCAACATGTGGGCCGGGACGGCCGTCGGGGCCGTGGTCGCCGGCGGCACTGCGGTGGCGTTGATTGTTTCGAGCACCGGGATCGTGATCACCGGGGAGTCGTTGCAGGTGGGGCGGGCCCGTATCGAGCGTCGGTTTGTGGGCGAGGCCGAAGCGTTTCGCGGCAGCGCCGTGCAACGGGTGCGGGGCCCCGAGCTTGACGCCCGCGCCTACATGAACTTCCGCGTCTCCGTGGGCCCGGTGGTCCGCATCCAGATCACCGATCCCGTGGATCCCACCCCTTATTGGTTGACCTCGACCCGTCACCCGGAGCGCATCGTCGAGATCCTCTCCGCCGGCTGAGACCGGCGTCCTGTGAGGGGCTCGTCCGGTGACCAGCTCTCAGAGGCTCCGGAGAGTATTGAGGATGGTGATGGGTGTCACCCAGATGGCCTCGGCTTCCACCGGGGCCAGATCGATCGCGGTGTGCTGGTTCCCCGGTACACCGGTGGTTCCGCTGGCTCCCTGGGCGATGACACGAAAAGGCCCGCCCGGCACGAGGCCGCAGGCGCGGAACCGGGTCAGGAGTTGCGGGTCGGCATCAGAGAGACGAACGATCTCGTATCGTCCCGGCCTCGCCCTGGTGAGCCGGGTGGTGTTGAGTGGGCGGCGGGTGCGTCCCTGCGCGGTGGGGATCGGGTCCCCGTGCGGATCGGCCGTAGGCCGTCCCAGCTGGGCGTCGATGCGCTCGATCATCGCGTCGGAGACGGCGTGCTCGAGACGTTCGGCCTCGTCGTGGACCTCCTCCCACGGATACCCCAGGGTGGTGACGAGGAAGGTCTCCAGCAGTCGGTGCCGGCGCACCATCGCGACCGCGTACGCGCGCCCCTGCGGGGTGAGGGTGACGGGTTTGTAGGGCTGGTACTCGACGAGCCCCTGGGCGGCCAGTCGCTTGACGGTGTCGGTGACGTTGGGGGCGGAGGTCCCCATCCGCGCCGCCAGGGCTGTGGTGGTGATCGGCGGGTCGCCCCATTCGGTGGCCGACCAGATCGCCTTGAGATAGTCCTGGGCGACCGGGGTGATCTCACTCAAGTCCATGGGATCCACGCTACCGAGTGCCGCGCCGGAGCTGCCGGGCCCACTCAATCGGCCCCGGTGGCGGTCAGGATGATCAGCGCCAGATTCAACGACACGATCAGGGCCACGACCACCCAGGCGGCGACAGTCAAGGCCACCTTGTTCACGAAGGCGCCCATCAGATCCCGGTTGCTGCTCAGTCGCACCAACGGGATCAGGGCGAAAGGGATGCCCAGGCTCAGCAGCACCTGGGACAGCACCAGCGCCCAGGTCGGGTCCACCCCGACGGCGATGATGACCAGGGCCGGGATCAGGGTGATCAGCCGGCGGGTGAACACCGGGATGCGCACGTGCAGCAACCCGCCCATGATCGCTGATCCGGCGTAGGAGCCCACCGAGGTCGAGGCCAGACCGGAGGCCAGCAACCCGATGCCGAAGGCGACCCCGACGGCCGGGCCCAGGGCGGCGGTGATCGCCGCATGGGCTCCTTCGATGCTGTCGGTGCCGGGCACCCCGGCGAGATTGCCCGCGGCCAAAAGCAGCATCGCGATGTTCACCGACCCGGCCACGAGCAGGGACAGCAGCACGTCCCACCGGGTGGCGGTCAGCAGCCGCGGCAGGGCCTCGGCGGGCACCGAGTGCCCGTGGCGGTCCCGCGCCAGGGCGGAGTGGGCGTAGATGGCGTGGGGCATCACCGTGGCCCCGAGCATGCTCGCGGCCAGCAGGACCGTCGGGGTGCCCTCGAACCGTGGGACGATCCCGGCGACGGCCTCGTCCCACGACACGGGGCCGAAGAACAGGCCGGTGACGAAACCGGCGGTGACGATCGCCAGTAGGCCGGTCACGACGAACTCGAAAAACCGAGGGCCCCGGCGGGTCTGCAGGACCAGCAGCAGCATCGAGATCACCCCGACGATCACGCCCCCGGCCAGCAGCGGGATCCCGAAGAGGATGTGCAGGGCGATCGCCCCGCCGATTACCTCGGCCAGGTCAGTGGCCGCGGCCACCAGCTCGGCCTGGACCCAGTAGGCCAGCCGCCAGCCCCGGGGCAATCGGTCGCCCAGCAACTCGGGCAGGCTCGATCCGGTGACCAGCCCGACCTTCGCCGAGAGGTACTGGATGAGTACCGCCATGGCATTGGCGGCCACCAGCACTCACACCAACAGGTACCCGTACTGGGCGCCGGCGGTGAGGTTCGCCGCGACGTTGCCCGGGTCCACGTAGGCGACCGCGGCCACGAAGGCTGGACCCAACAACCAGGGCAGCGGTTGGCGGCGCACCCACCGCTCTCCTGGGGAAGTGGCGGCAACACCTGTTGAGCCGGTGCGCCCGGTCCCGGTCCTCATAGAAAGTTAAGCTATACGAACTTTCCGGCGCGGGGAATGGGGGCCCGGCCTCGAGGGCTTGGTCATGCCCCCAAACGTGCGCGCGCAGGAGGGGCTGGGCGCCTCGACAGCCGATCACAGGGGCATGGAACTCCGGACGGTGCTGGTCTCCTGGGGTGGGGGAACTGTCGGCCAGTGGTGGGGTCCTGGGTTCAGGGGGTCAGCTCGCCCAGGGGTGCGGGGCGGAGTCGGCCGAGACCGGGCATGAACCGGCCGACATGAGCGGCGTAGGAGGCGTAGGCCTGTCGGTGGGTGCTCAGCAGGTAGGGCTCTTCGACGAGACGGACCTGCAGCTCCACGGCCACCAGCAAGCACAGCCACGCCGCTGCAGTGACCACGGTGGGCACCAGGAGGGTCAGGCCGGCCAGGGTGGTGAGCATCGCGGTGAAAATCGGGTTGCGGACCACGGCGAAAGCCCCGGTGGTGACCAGCTCGGTGCGTTCGGTGGCGTCGACACCCACCCGCCAGGAGGCGCCCATGCCGGCCTGGGCGGCTAGTACACCGAGGAAACCCACCACGGTGACGACCGCCCCGGCCCAGGACAGTGCTTGCGGGAGCCGGGGTGCGGCCACGGTGCCGGTGAGGGCCAGGACGGGCCCGGCCGCACCGAGAACCAGGGCGGCCGCGAACAGGATCCCGCCCCACCACTCGGGCGAGCCGGGCGCCCCGCTCACCCCGCGGAAGCCGCTGGAGCCGGTGCGGCGCCGGTGGATCCACGACCGCACACCGAAGGCGGTCACCAGGCCGGCCAGGTACAGGCCCAGCGCCAGAGCCGGGGCCACTTCCGACATCATCACGGTCCTCCTCGATCCGGCAAACGCAGCACGCCCCGGGTGACCCGCTGGTGCGCCCGAGGAGTGCCAGCAGGCCACCCCTCAACAGTACACAGAAACCTGTACCGTAGGGGGGATGACCGCGGTGACCCCCACCCATACTTCGGCCCTGTCCCGGTTGGGCCATGCTCTCTCGGACGGGACCCGGACCCGGATCCTGCTGTCCCTCCGAGACGCCCCGGCCCGGCCCTCGGAACTGGCTCAGGCCCTGGGGGTGTCCAAGCAGGTGATCTCCAACCAGCTGGGGTGCCTGCGCGGGTGCGGGCTGGTGACCTCCACCGCCGAGGGGCGCAGCACCTGGTACTCCCTGGCCGATCCCCGCCTCGGGGCTGCCCTGGGGGACCTGCTGGAGCTGGTGGTCACCGTGGACCCGACCTGCTGCTCCCCGGAAGGATGCACCTGCACATGACCTCCCTGACCCTGGACCCCAAGCCCATCGCCGATGCACGCCGGGCGGTGCTGCACCGCAGGGTGCGCTGGATCGTGGCCGGCACCATCACCTACAACGTGCTCGAGGCGGTCATCGCCCTGACCGCCGGCACCATCGCCTCCTCCTCGGCGCTGATCGGCTTCGGCCTGGACTCGATCGTGGAGGTCCTCTCCGCGGCGGCGGTGGCGTGGCAGTTCGCCGCCCCGGACCCGCACCGACGGGAAAAGGTGGCGATGCGGGTGATCGCGTTCTCCTTCTTCGGCCTGGCTGCCTTCGTCACCGTCGATGCGATCCGCGCCCTGCTCGGGGCCGCCGAGCCGGAACACTCCCCGGTCGGGATCGCCCTGGCCGCGGTGAGCCTGCTCATCATGCCGTTCCTGTCCTGGTTCGAACGCCGCACCGGCCGGGAGCTGGGCTCTGCTTCTGCGGTGGCCGATTCCAAGCAGACCCTGCTGTGCACCTACCTCTCCGCCGTGCTGCTGGTAGGCCTGGTGCTCAACAGCACCCTGGGCTGGTCCTGGGCCGACCCGCTGGCTGCGCTGGTGATCGCCGCCGTGGCGGTCAAGGAGGGGCTGGAGGCCTGGCGCGGAGACGCCTGCTGCACTCCCGTTGCGGTCCTCACCGCCGAGGACGGTGCACACTGCGGTGGATGCGGTCCCAACTGCGCCCACTGAGCACGGTCGGCACGCGTCGGCGCCCCGAGACGAGGACGCCGGGGCGCACGGCTTCTCAGGAACCGAGGTAGACGGAGATCGCGGCGAACAGCGCAACTCCGCCGGTGAGCAGGATCGGTCCCGGCACGCTGGTGTCGCCTTCGTGGGCTTGGTCGGGCATCTCCTCGACCACAACGCTGGCTAACGTTCCGCCAGTCAGTGCGAGCATGGACAGAGCCCAAATTTCCGGGGCTTGATGCAGCGCGAAATATCCCAGGATGGCCGCGGGCTTCGCTCTCGATCCACCCGCCGCGCCTTTTGAAGTGGCTCCTGTCCCCACCGCTGTGTGGGCGACGACTCCCCGCGCAGCGTCCACGCACCAACAAGCCACCTCACTCAAAGCGCAGAGCGCCCCGCCTTTCTCGGGAAATTAACAGGAAAAAGCCGACAACAATTCAGGTCTTCATCAAGCCTTGACCACTTCTTTACGATCTCTATACATTCCCGAATCGGATTGTGATTGTTTCGTAATCTCCTTGTACTCTTCAGTGCGTGCCGACCACTGATCCTGTCGGCGCCCTCGTGGCACATCGCCGAGTTCTGCCGGTGCTCGGGGTTCCTGAAGAGAAATCGCTTGGCAGAAGCGGGGGAACCATTACCGGTCCCGGTGTACCGGGGCCTTGGGGTTAAGTCTCAGAGCGCGTGCGTTCTGCGGCCGGGTGTCTCCCACCCGCATCCGACAGCTCACCTCGTAGGCAAAGGGAGGAACTCCACCATGTCGCTTTTCAAGCAGCACACTGCCCGTCACCGCGCCCAGACCTCCTCGCGCGCCGTGCGTACCACCACCGTCGTCGCCGCCGCCGGCGCAGCGCTGGTGGGCTCCATCGCTCCGGCCCAGGCCTACGCCGAGATCCCCGCCGCCTCCGGGTCCTCCTATGCGGCTCCGGCCTCGGCGATGGCCGATCTGGCCTCCTACACCACCCCGGCCCCGGTCGCCGCGCAGCCCGCCGCCCCCGTCGACCAAGCCCCGGCCCCGCAGCAGAGCGCCGCCACCTCGAGCGTGAGCCCGCAGTCCACCGCCATCACCGAGATCGCCCCGGCCGCCGGCGGCATCGTGGGCACGGCCATGCAGGGCGTGGGCACCGGCTACGTCTGGGGCGGGACCTCCTTCGGGGCCTGGGACTGCTCCGGATTCACCGGCTGGGTCTACGCCCAGAACGGCATCGACATCCCCCGCACCAGCTTCCAGCAGATCGCCGCCGCCACCCCGACGTCCAACCCGCAGCCTGGTGACCTGGTGTCCCAGAACGGCGGCAACCACATCGGCATCTACATCGGTGGCGGCAAGATGGTCTCGGCGCTGAACCCGACCCAGGGCACCTTCGTCCACTCCGTCAACGCCATGCCCGTCGACGGGTACTACACCTACCGGTGAGTCTCGCCGATGTGGTGAAGGCCGGCCGGTGGGCTCATCCGTCAGGTGCGGAGTGCCCCGCCAGGATCATCGTCGATGGACCGCATGGGTGCACTCGGATGGACCGCATGGGTGCACTCCGCAGCTGTAGCCGCAGACTCGAACGATTGCCACGATCCTGTCGATGTGCACACGCCAGCGAATCGGCACACGGGGAGCAGTCCTGCGGAGAGGATCGGAGAGTGCTCATGGCCTTGCCCTGTCTTCCGCTGGACGCGGGCAGTGCTTATCCTGCTCCGCCTCGGCATTGGAGCGAGAGCCCTTAGGGTGCAGCGATGGCTCGGGGGACGGGGATGCCGCAGTGGCGGACGGCACCCCCGTCCGCCCTCACCGTATGAATACGAGCTGGACATTGCCCGATCATCAAGGGAAGCCCCTCATCTCCTTTGATACAGATTCTGCTGTACGGTTATTGGATGAGGATCTTGTCCCCGGTCGCGGCGATGTCCCGTTTCGGCAAAGCACTGGCCGATCCCACCTGGGCCGCGGTGCTGCTGCAGCTGCAGCAGGGCCCAGCGGTGCCCTCGGAACTGGCGGCCCGGATCGGGGTGAGCCGGCAGATCGTGTCCAACCACCTGGCCTGTCTGCGCGACTGCGGGTTGGTCGTGGGCGTGCCGGTGGGGCGCAACGTGCGCTATGAACTCTCGGACCCCAAGCTGGCCCACGCGTTGGAGGACCTGCTGGGCACTATCCTCACCGTCGAACCGGTGTGCCGGTGCGGGACACCCGAGTGCGCCGCCGAGGCCCTCGCCGATGACGCCACCACCCAGGAGATTCCGGTATGAGCGGCGAGCACGATCATTCCCACGCCGGCGCCGGGCGGAGGGGGAAACTGGCAGTGGTGTTCGCCATCACCGCCACGATTATGGTCGCCGAGATCATCGGTGCGGTGGTCTCGGGCAGCCTGGCGCTGCTGGCCGATGCCGGGCACATGTTCACCGACTCGGCCGGGCTGCTCATCGCCCTCACCGCCGCGACCCTGGCGCTGAAACCGGCCACGGACAAACGCACCTGGGGGTACCAGCGCGCCGAGATCGTCGCCGCGGCCGCCCAGGCCTCGGTGCTGCTGGCTGTGGGCGGGTTCATCGCCGTCGAAGGGGTGCGCCGGCTGTTGGAGCCCCCCGAGGTCGAGTCCACGGCCATGCTGTGGTTCGGGGTGGTCGGGCTGGTCGGCAACATCATCGGGCTGGTCATCCTCGCCTCGGGCCGGGGGGAGAACCTGAACATGAAGGCCGCGTTCCTGGAGGTGGCCAACGACGCCCTGGGCTCGGTAGCGGTGATCGTCTCCGCGATCGTCATCGCCACCACCGGGTGGACCCGGGCGGATGCGGTCGTGTCCTTGTTGATCGCCGCCCTGATCGTGCCGCGGGCTCTGATCCTGCTGCGCGACACCATCGAGGTCCTGATGGAAACCACCCCGAAGGGCCTGGACCTCGAGCAGGTCCGCACCCGCTTGGAAGCCCTGCCGCACGTGGTCGGTGTGCACGATCTGCACGCCTCGCGCATCGACTCCGACACCCCGGTGCTCTCGGCCCACGTCACCGTCCACGACGGCTGCCTGAACGCTGAGCACGCCGGGGTCGTCCTGGCGGATCTGCAGGCCTGCGTGGCCCGTGACTTCGACGTAGCCATCGAGCACTCCACCTTCCAGATCGAACCGGCCTCCCACCGCCACGATGAGACCCTCCACCCCTAGCCCCCTCCACCGGTACGCCCTGCTGCCGGAGACAGAACGGACACCCCTGTGAGTACTACCGCCAGCCCGCCCACCCCAAAGCAGAAGCCCTCCAAGGCCAAGATCATCGTGTGGGTCCTCCTGGTCGCCGTCGTGGCCGCCGTGGCCATCCCGATCCTCATCGCCCGTGCCAACTCCACCCCCGAAACGGTGCCCCAGGGCCAGGGGCAGGTCGTGCGGGAGAACAGCCGGGTGCTCTCCCAGGCACCGGACGAACAGGCCGTGCTGGTGGAGTTCCTGGACTATGAGTGCGAAGGGTGCCGGGCCGCCTACCCCGTCATCGAGGAGCTGCGGGCCGAGTACGCCGACACCGTCACCTTCGTCCACCGCTACTTCCCGCTGCCGGGCCACCGCAACTCCATGAACGCCGCCCTCGCGGTCGAAGCCGCCGCCCAGCAGGGACAGTACGAGGCGATGTACCAGCGTATGTTCGAGACCCAGGAACAGTGGGGGGAGTCGGCCGAGGACCAGAGCGCGGTCTTCCGCGGCTTTGCCGAAGACCTCGGCCTGGACATGGCCGCCTTCGACGCCGCGGTGGCTGATCCGGCCACCCAGGAGCGCATCGAGCTCGATGTCGCTGACGGTGAGGCTCTGGGGGTGGGTGGGACTCCCACGTTCTTCCTCGATGGGGAAGTGCTCAACCCCGAGTCCCTGGAAGGCTTCCGGGACGCCGTCGAAACCGCAGCCACCGACTGACCCAATGGTCACCCCACCCCACACGCCCACCCCGCCGGTGGTCCTCCCCCCGCCTCCCGGCCCGACGCCGACTGGACGGCGCCGGCGCGCCATGGCTGCCGTCTACATCGGTATCGGGGTGGGGACCTTGGCCGTGCTGTGGGTGGCCCTGGGATCCTCCGGGGCCACCGCGCCCCGGGAAGTGCTCGATCCCGGGGTCCTGGTGCGCTGGGGGTTGCCGCTGGCCACGACCGTGCATCACCTGGCCATGGGCATCACCTGGGCCGGGCTGGTCTTCGCCACCACCGTGGTGCCCCGGTCCACTCCGGTCCCCGGAGCGGGACAGACCAGGGCCGAGCACCCGGCCTTCGCCCGGGCCATGACGGTGGCTGCGGCCGCGGCCGCGGTGTGGACCCTGGCGGCGGTGGCGATCATCGTGCTCAGCTACGCCGACACCATCGGGGCTCCCGTGTCCGGCTCGGCCGAGTTCACCGGGCAACTGGGTTACTACGTGACCCGCCTGATCCCCGGCCAAGCATGGGCCGTCACCGCGGTGGCCGCGGCACTGACCACCACCCTGGCCGTGCTCGTTCGTTCCCCGGCGGCGGTGGCCGCCACCGCCCTGGTGGCCCTGGCCGCCGTCATCCCGCTGTCCCAACTGGGACACGTGGCCGGGGTCGATGATCACAACGGGGCCGTCAATGCTCTGGCCCTGCACCTGCTCGGTGCCGGGATCTGGACCGGCGGGATCATCGTGCTCGCCCTGCTCGCCCCGCTGCTGACCGCCCCCGCCACCGGCCACGGGTCAGCCCGGACCGTGCTGGAACGCTTCTCGGCCCTGGCCGGGGTGGCTTTCGTCCTGGTGGCTGTCTCGGGAGTCATCAACACCGTCTACCGGATCGGTGGCTGGGACGGGCTGGACTCCGGCTACGGGGCGCTGGTGATCGCCAAGACGATCGCCACCGTGGCCCTGGGCGTGCTGGGGTACCTGAACCGCCGGGCGATCACCGCCGGCACCCCGACGCTAGGCCGGGTGTGGCGGCTGATCACCGTGGAGGTCTTCATCCTCTGCGCCGTGATGGCCCTGGGCGTGGCCCTGGCACGCACCCCCACCCCGGTGCCTCTGGAGAGACAACCTGACATCACCCCCGCGGAGATCCTCACCGGCTACCTCCTGCCCCCGCCCCTGAGCTTCTCCGGTTGGTTCACCCAGTGGCGCGTCGACTGGCTGTGGATCGCCGTGGCGATCCTCGCGGCTTGCCTCTACCTGGGCGGGGCCCGACACCTGCGCCGCACCGGCGCACCATGGCCGGTGGCACGCACGGCCGCATTCCTGGCCGGTCTGGTGCTGCTGGTCTACGTCACCTGCGGAGCGATGGCCCTCTACGCCCCGATCCTGTTCAGCGTCCACACCGCCGCCCACCTGCTGCTGAGCTTCCCGGTGCCGCTGCTGCTGATCGCCGGAGCGCCCGGCCGCCTGGCCGCGGCCCTGGTTCCGGTCCGCACTGACGGCAGCACCGGGTGGTGCGAGCTCGCCGCTGCATGGCGCACCTCCCGGGCCGGGGCCCTGCTGGCTCACCCGGCCCCGGCCGGGATCCTGATGCTGGCCGGGCTGGGCGTCTTCTACTACACCCCCGCCTTCGCCGTGGCCCTGCACACCCACGTCGGCCACGAGCTGATGAACACCACCGCCGTGGCCCTGGGCCTGATTTTCGCTACCGCCGCGCTGGCCGCCCCACCGGACCGCAGAGCGGTGCGCACGCAGGCCTTGGTGCTGCTCGCGGTGGCCACCGTGCTGGGGATCTGGGTGGTGTTCACGGCCCTGTCACCGACGGTGATCCAACCAGAGTGGTTCTCCGGACTCGGCCGAGACTGGGGGCCTTCTCCGCTGGCGGATCAACAATCCGCGGCCCATTCCATCCTCTTGGCCGGGGTCCTGCCCCTGTTGGCCGCGGCCCTGGCCGTCCTGGCTCGAAGACACCAGCACGGCACCACCGACGCCACCGTTGATCGAGGAACCCCCAAGGACATCCACCATGGCTGAAACCACCACCAGCGCCCACCGCCACCCAGGCGCCGGCCCGGTCGCCGAGGAGCACCTGCCCGGATTCGCCCGTCGCCGCCCCTTCGCCCTGGTCCTGTTGGTGACCGGGGTGATCGGGTGGGTCGCCTCGGCGATTCTGGTGCTCGAGCGCCTTCAGCTCTACAAGGACCCGGGCCACGTCACCAGTTGTGACATCAACCCCTGGGTGTCCTGCGGGCAAGTCATGGGCACCTGGCAGTCGGAGCTCTTCGGCTTCCCCAACCCGCTGATCGGCATCGTCGCCTTCGCGGTGGTGATCACCACCGCCATGACGATCCTGGCCGGGGCCCGCCTCGGGCGCTGGTACTGGGCGGGCCTGCAGGTCGGGGTCACTCTCGGGGCGGTGTTCGTGATCTGGCTGTGGTCCCAGGCCCTGTTCGCGATCTACATCCTGTGCCTGTACTGCATGATCGTGTGGGCGGCGATGATCCCGCTGTTCCTCCTGCTCACCGTGCGCAACCTCGCCCACGGCGTCATCCCCGCCCCGCCCCGGTTGGTGCGCTTCGCCACCGAGTGGGCCTGGACCCTGGTGGCCATCGCCTACGTGGCCGTGGCTGCCTCGGTGTTCTTCCGCTTCTTTTCTACCTTCACCGGCCTCTGACCCACCCCTGAACGATTCCGGCCATAGCGCCCCTTCAAAGATGCCATGGCCACGATGTCCAGCGACCCGACAACTGCCCCCTGGATCTTGCCGCAGCACCTGCTGTTGGATGTCCTCGAACAACAGCCAGAGGGCCCCTGCCATGGCAGGGGCCCTCTGGCTGTTCCCGACGGTGCCGCGCATCCGGTGACACGACGCGCTCCGTTTGAGGGATGGAAGCGACCACCATTAGTGGGACACCCACGCCAGTGCTGCCCCTGCTCATCG
>NZ_JAUZUS010000020.1:0-18481 GCF_031844145.1 Kocuria sp. PD6 | reverse complement strand
ACTGGTGTCATGCCGGGCGGTTCGTTGAAGAACGGCTGGCCGATCCCATTGCCTCCGGGGCGCTCTCCACACCTCGGCGGCCACTCTTCGCATCGTCACCATCGAAACGGGCCGCGGGACACCCCGACAGTTCCGATCGGAAAAACTGCCTTTGACGCCACCCGTCTGCTGGGAGTGCTTGAAAACTTGCCAAAATCTCGGCTAGACCTCTCACATGGGCAACTATCCAACTCGCCATGCCCTGTCTGCGAGGCGAGGTGCCAGAGGTCTACGGACGGATTGGCGAAGCATTCGACGTCCTCTTTGGGCGGGCGGAGCACGACCCCGCCCGGCCTTCGATTGAGAGTTACCGACGTGAGGGCGAGATCGACTGTCTCGTGCCCATCGTTCGGCAGCTCGAATGACAGGTCCTGAATCGCCTGGACAGGCCCCGCCGCGAGAGTGTGTTTCGCTCACGCAACGTGCCCACCACGACTGGAGCCATGAAAACCCCGCTGTCCGCGGCTCGCTGAGGGTGGTCAGACCCTTGCGCATCGTGCTGCGAAGTCGGGGCGGGCGATGACCTCCCCGTGGGGCATGCAGAACCAGGCGTCGGGGGAGTGGCCCCAGTCCTGCCAGGCGAAGGCGATCTGCTCGACCTCGTCGGGGGAGAGGCCCTCTTCCCGCGCTCGGTCGGCGAAACCCGAGGTGCGGACGCGCTCGGCCTGGGAATCGCCCCACCAGCGCGTCGACTCGGGGGTCGCGTAGGTCCATGTGGAGGACTGGGCGGTCTCGACGTCGAGCCCGGCCTCGTGCGCCCAGGCTCGCAGCCGCCGCCCGGCATCCGGTTCGCCGCCCAGAGCCCGGGCGCTCGCGCAGTACGTCTCTCGCCAACGGTCGAGACCCGCGCTCTCGGGGTGCCAGACCATAGCGCCGTAGTCGGCGTCGCGGCACGCGATGATTCCGTCCTCGGCGCAGTGCATAGCCATCGCGCGCAGCGCCGCCACGGGGTCGGGAACGTGCTGGAGCACCTGGTGGGCGTGGACCACGTCGAAGGAACCGGTCTCGACACCCACGGTGAAAAGGTCGGAGGCGAGGAACGTGGTGGTCGTGTCCGCCCGCCTCCGCGCGTTCTCACGTGCCGCGGCGACGGCGTCCTCGGAGAAGTCGATGCCGACCACCTGCCCGGTGGGGCCCACGAGCTCCGCCAGGTCCAAGGTGATTGAACCGGGGCCGCACCCCAGGTCCAGAATTCGCATTCCGGGGCGCAGGCGGTCGAGGAAGTAGGCGCAGCTGGTCGCGGCCGTCCGCGTTCCGTGGGAGGCGAGGACCGCTGGCTGGTGGCCGTGGCTGTAGCGGAGAGGCTGGGCGGAATCGGACGGGGTGGTCATGAGGGAACGGTAGGGCGTATGCGTGAGTGGCAAAAAGGCGAGGTCGCATGGTGAGACGAGCTGACGCAACCACTGGCGCCTCAGAGACCCGGGCGTGTCACCTGGCGCTTAAGACGAGCCTCACGAGATGTACTGACCGGCGACGTTGATGGGTCGAGACGCCGTCGTCGCTGTAACAGTTGTGGCGTGAATCGACCCGGGTTTGTGAGAGGCGCGCAAGTGCCGCGTCGGCGGTCGCCGGGAGGTCGTCGATGGCCTTCCACGGTCCGCGGTTGCGGATCAGCTCGGCCTTGTAGAGCGAGTTGAAGGCGTCGGCGAGAGCGTTGTCGTAGGAGTCGCCGGTCGAACCGGCCGAGGCGACCGCGCCGGCCTTGGCGAGTCGCTCGGTGTAGCGGACGGCGACGTACTGGACGCCCTCGTCGCTGTGGTGCGTGAGACAGGAGATGTCGTGACCTGAGTGCTGACGGGTCCAGATGCCCATCTCGAGGGCGCCCAGGGCGAGGTCGGTCCGTAGCGACGTCGAGGCCTGCCAGCCGACCGCGCGCCGGGAGAACACGTCGATGACGAACGCTGCGTGGACCCAGCCCGCGAACGTGCGGCAATAGGTGGTGTCCGCGACCCGCAACTGATTCGGTCCGGTCGCCGTGAAGTTCCGCTCGACGAGGTCAGGCCGGGAGTCCGGGCCGCGGCCAGGGATCGTGGTGCGAGTCCCTTTCGCGCGGCTGATCCCGGGCAGCCCTGCCGCGCGCATCAGCGGCTCGACCGTGCAACGCGCCACCCCGACACCTTCCCGGCGCAGTTGGGCGTGGAGCTTCTTCGCGCCGTAGACCCCGAAATTCTTCGCGTGCACGCGCCGGATATCGACCAGCAGTTCCTCATCGCGCAGTGCCCGCTTCGAGGGCGGGCGGGACGTGAACGCGTCGTAGGTGCTTGGCGCGATCTGGGTGCCCGCTGCGGTGAGCGTGCGGCAGATCGGCTCGACGCCGAACTCGTGCTTGTGCTGGTCGATGAACGTCGCGATCATCTCTGTGGGCGGTCGAGCTCCGCTGCGAAAAAACCGCGGCCGATCGCAGGATCGCGTTCGCCCGGCGAAGCTCACGCACTTCCTTCTCCAGCTCAGCCAGCCGATCGGCGTGGCCGGATCCCGTCGCGCGCCCACGGCCATCCTCGTGGCACTGTCCCGAGGTTCATCGGGGGTACTTCCTCGGTGCTGCCATGAAGCTCGGTGCGCGGGAAGCGAACTTCCAGCCCTCACCCGAACCGTGACGCGTCATGCTCGACCCGATGGGTCACATCTTCTGCTTGAGCGCTGTTCGCCCGGACTGATGAGAAACTCAACCGGAGGGCCCGAAATCATCGACCTCACACCGCCCGCGGCGATCAGCCCCGGCCGGCACCCCCTAACTCGCCTCTCGCGCGTGGTCTGAGATGCGTGCCATGGCCTCCCGGAACGGATCCGCATCTGCCCCGTCCAGGACTGTCACAGGAGCTTTAAGGTCTCGGCTGACCCACAGGACGTGCCATGCGAGGTCGTCCCAATCGGGTGCGCCCACCAGGAAACGGCAGCCGCGAGCAGTGGGCTCCAGATTGCTCCGGTAGGGGGCCGGTATCCGGGCCGTGGCTTTCTCCACATCGACGCCCATCTCCACGCGGACACGGCACGGGTAGCGGCTGGCAAGATCGCGGCGGAAGTCCAGCGGCGGCGCCTCACGAACCGCGAACTGCCAGGTCGTGGCGCGGAGGTTGGTCACCCGGTCCAGGCGGAACACCCGCCAGTCGTCCCGCACGCGGTCGAAACCCCGCAAATACCAGTGCTCCCCCTGGGTCATGAGTCGCACCGGCTCCACCTCCCGGGAGCTGACCTCCCCGGTGGGCTTGCGGTAGTCGAAACGCACCAACGTGTGGTCACGCTGTGCCGTCGCCAGTTGCTGCAGCAGGTGGAGATCAACGGCAGGTCTGTTGCGCGGGAGAGCTCGAGTAGCCCCGTCAACGGCTGCGACGAGTGAGTGCAGTCGCGGAGGCAGAAGCTGGTCAAGCTTCGTCAGCGCGCGCAGAGCGGCTTCTCCCACGTCATCTGTGCCAGAGAGCGCGCCCATGCGGAGGCAGGCAACCAGGGCGACTGCTTCGTCGTCATCGAGCAGCAGGGGTGGGAGGCGGCGCCCGGTACCCAGGCGGTACCCGCCGTCCAGACCTCGTGCGGCTTCCACCGGGTAGCCCAGCTGTCGCAGCCTGGTCACATCCCTCCGTACGGTGCGCTCCGTCACTTCCAGACGGGTGGCGAGTTCGTGCGCCTTCCAGGTGGTGCGCGCTTCCAACAGCCCGAGCAGGCGAAGTACGCGCTGAGTGGTTTCGGCCATGTCTGCATTCTCGCGGAGGCAGCGGACCGAAGCTGTCCGCAGGGCCTGGTGTCATGGTCGTGACAGCGCCCACTGACCCCGAGAGGACATCATCGTGTACCTGCCCCAGATCGACAACGAGCGTGCCACGCTCTGCAACTACCTGGACGTTCAGCTCGATGCCATCCGAGCCAGCTCCTACGGTCTCGACGACGACCAGGCTCGTCGCGCTCCCCTGCGCAGCACCTTGAGCATCAGTGGGATCACCAAGCACGTCGTCTACTGCATGAAGCAGTCGCTCTTCGGAGCCGGACACCACGAGCACGACCAGCCGTTCGAGGCGTTCTTCGCGAGCTTCACGCCGTCGGACGACGAGGACATCGTGACACTGCTGGAGACCTTCGACGAGGTTCGTGGCGAATACATGAGGATGTGCCGTGACGGTGACCTCGACGCGGAGCTGCCAGTGGGCCCCATGCCCTGGGTGGGCATGACTGAAGCACGCCCGGCGAAGTTGCGATACCTCTACGTCCACCATGTGGAGGAGTTCGCCCGGCACGCGGGGCACGCCGACATCATCCGCGAGGAGATCGACGGCGCACAGGCCGCGGAGCTGCTCGCAGCGATCGAGGGACGACCCGCGAATGACTTCGTGACCCCCTGGCAGGCCAAATAGCGCCGTCGTCCTGAACGCACGATCAGCACGGCGGGCAGACGGCGCGGTGTCCCGCCGTCACAAAGGTGGGGCAGGTCGTCGTCAGGCCTGGCCGCGCGAGATCAGGCGGCCGATGGGTGTCTCGTAGTCCGCCTCGTGCCCGCCCACGAAGGTCTTGCGGATCTTCCCGGAGAGCACCGTGCCCTGGTAGGGGGTGATGGGGTTCTCATGGTTCAGTCGCTGGGCGTCCACCACGTGGCCCTCGTGGCGCCGTCCGGGATCTCCTCCGCGAGCAGTGTGACGTAGTGGGGGCGGGTCTCTACGGTGATGTCCAGGCCGTCGTTCTTCGCGGAGCGGATCATGGGGATGGCGTCCGAGGAGGACGGGTGCAGGATGTGCGAGCGCGCCCCGGTCCAGCGGGTGCGTTCGACGTTCTCCTCGAGCGCCTCCGCCATCTCGTCCGCCTCCAGGTGGGAGAACTCGTCCACCCCGGAGTGCAGCAGGAAGCACTTGAAGTCGTACACGCCGTCATCGTGCGGGGGCGCAGGTCCTCCTTGTTGCTGGGGACGGCGCCGCCCCGGAAGCCGATGTCCACGAACGCGTTGTGCGCCGTGAACAGCCGCTCGTACTCCAGGGCGGGCACGTTCACGGTGGCGGGCACGGAGTTCAGTGGCATGCGCCTGCTCTACCGTCGCCCGCACCCGCTCGTTCGCGCGCTCCTCGTCGACCTCCGGGTCTGCGGTCGCCCCGGGCCGGGGGCTCTTGTTCCGGGCGGACTCCGGGGTCTTGTTCTGACGTGAACCGTGCTGCGGGGAGGCATTCGTGGAAGGGGTGCCCTTCCGCTGGCGCGTTCCGGCGCTCGTGGCCGGGCGGTGCGGTGCGTGAGAGGCGTCTCGTCCACGAGTGCCCGTGGAAATGGAAGGCTCCGTCACTGCGAGGCGATGCGGCGACCGACCTCCCGGAGCAGGCGGGGTGCCTCTCGCATCGACGTTTCTGGGTCCGCTGCAAGCGCGCGCAGTTCGTGGACGGCGGCGAACCCCGCCTCGCGAAGTGTCGCGGCATCCAGGGTGGTGCGCCCGCACACGGCCACCACGGGCACGCCGTGGCGCCGCCCCACGTGCAGCACGCCCAGCGGCGTCTTCCCGCCGAGACTCTGCTCGTCCAGGCTGCCCTCGCCGGTGAGCAGCAGGTCCGCGCCGGCCACGGCTGCATCGAGCCCCACAAGGTCGAGCACGACGTCGATCCCCGGCCTGCGCCGCGCCCCCAGCACCGCGAGTCCCGCGTATCCGACGCCGCCCGCGGCCCCCGCGCCGGGGGCATCCGCGGCCTGGCGGGCCGGGTCGCCGAGCGCGTCCCCGAGGCGGTCGCGGAACACGGCCAGGGCGGCGTCGAGGTCCAAGACGTCTTGTTCGGAGGCGCCCTTCTGTGGGCCGAAGACCGTAGCGGCACCGCGCGGGCCGAGCAGAGGGTTGTCGACGTCCGCGGCAAGCACGAACTCGACGTCCCGGATGCGTGGGTGCAGCTGTGCGGCATCCACGTGATGCAACTCGGCGAGCGCCGCGCCGCCAGGGGGCAGGTCGCGGCCGTTCACGTCCAGCAGGCGCAGCCCCAGCGCGGCGAGCATCCCCGCGCCGCCGTCAGTGGTCGCGCTGCCGCCCACGCCGAGCAGCACGCGGGTGCAGCCGGCATCGAGCGCGGCGGCCACGAGCTCGCCCGTGCCGCGGCTCGTGGCGGTGCGGGGTGCGAGCACGGGGCGGCCGTCCTGGATGGGGAGGACAGCGAGGCCCGAAGCCAACGACATCTCCACCACGGCCTCGTCTCCGCGTCGACCCCACGCGGCGGGGACGGGACCTCCCGCGGGTCCGGGGACGGTGAGGTCGTGGCGCTCGAAGCCCGCGTCCAGGGCGGCGTCGAGCGTCCCCTCTCCGCCGTCGGCGACCGGGAGGACCTCCACGACGGCGTCCGGGCGCACCTCGGCGATGCCCGCCGCAAGCTCGGCCGCCGCCTCGTGGGCGGTCACCGACCCCTTGAACTTGTCCGGTGCCACGACGACGCGCACGGTGTCCTCCTTCTGGGGATGTCCGGTTCCGGGACCATTCCAGCACAACGCCGCCCGCGCGGTACCCGCTCGCTCGGCACCTGTTCACGTGGCGCCCGCCCGGCGTGCCCGCCCGCTCGGGGCCCGGCCACGCGGTGCTCACCCGCGCGGCCTCTGTGGGTGGGGTCGGCTTGCGGGCTCACGCGCGCCGGTCGCGGGGGAGCCACGCGAAGGGGTCGTCCTGGGAGGGGACGTACTCCAGCGCCACCGGTCCGTGGTAGCCGCGCTCGTGGGCCCGGGCCACCCACCGGAGCAGCGGCAGATCGCCCGTGCCCGGCTCGTGGCGGCCGGGCGCATCCGCGAGCTGGATGTGCCCGAACTCCGCGGCGTGCCGTTCGATCAGGGCCTCGACGTCCTCCCCGTTGACCGCCAGGTGGTAGAAGTCCGCGAGCAGCTTCACGTTCGGGCAGTTCACGCGGTCGAGCACGGCCATGACGTCCGCGGCGGTGCGCAGAGGATACGTCGAGGCGCCGGAGAGCGGTTCCACCAGGACCGTCCCGCCGAAGACCGCGACCGCGTCCGCGGCGTACCGGAAGTTCTCGACGGCGGCGTCGTCCTGCTCGGCCACGGGCACGTCCGGCAGGCGGTTGCCGTGGAGGGCGTTGAAGGCCCGGCAGCCCGTGGCCCGGGCCACGCGCACCAGGGAGTCCACGCCTCGCCGGAACTCATCCGTGCGCGTGGGGTGGGAGAGGACTCCCCGCTCACCGGCAGGCATGTCCCCGGCAAAGAAGTTCAGGCCCGTGAGCTGGACGTTCGCGTCCTCCAGCGACCGGGCGAAGTCCTCGATCTCCCTCTCGGACGGGGTGGTGGCGGGGAACGGCCACCAGAACTCGACCGCGGAGAAGCCTGCGCGCGCCACGACGGCGGGGCGCTCCAGCACGGGCAGGTCGGTCAGCATGATCGAGGCGTTCACGGTGTACCGCACGGTGGGCCCTCCCCGGGGCGGTGGCGCGGCCGCCCCGTTTTCCTACGCCTTGATTCCATGGAGTGAAATTGGAGTTCTGATGAATGAAAAAGTTATCGACCGGGTGTGATGCGCGTCAACCCGTGGTGTGAGATTTGGGAGCTGAACGGTGCGACGTCGTCTCACGGTTTTCTCCAGGACTTCGCCCGCACCACGGAGCAGGCGGGCGGTCGTCCCGAGCCCGGGCGCCTGCACGCACCGCCCGGCGTCGCCCACGAGCCGCGCTCGGACACGAGAGACAGGCTCTACACCGTGGACCTCGCTCCCACCAGCCGTTACGGGCGCACGTGGAGCGCGTACAGCATCTTCACCATGAGGGCCAACGACGTGCACTCCCTGGGCAACTACGGCTTCGCCATCGGCCTCTTCGCCCTCGGACTCTGCGTGGCAGGTGCTCACGGTCCTGGGTGTGGGCGCGCTGCAGATGCTCGCGTCCCTAGCGCTGCTGATCCTGCCGTGGAACCTCTACACCTCGCCCGTGGTGATCGTGTGCTTCCTGGGTGGGCTGGGCGCCGCTGCTCTGGTCGCTCTTCGGGATCATCATGGTGGACTACTGGCTGATCCGCCGCTCCAGCGTGAACGTGCCCCAGCTCTCCATGGACACCCACGACGGCGAGTACGTCTACCGCGGCGGCGTGACCCCCGGGCAGCCGGGGCGTTCGTCCCCACGATACTGGCCTCTCTGGCGGTCGCCCTGCTGCCCGTCTTCCAGGCCGTCGGCGAGTTCTCGTAGTTCATTGGGGCCGACCTGGGCGCCCTGTGCTACCTGGTCACCGCCAAGCGCGAGCTCGAGTGCACCGACCAGCACGGTGAGGCCATCGTGGCCGCCACTTCGCACCGACCCTGCGTCTCGCACGAGATCGCGGCCGACGACGCCGCCGCGGGCTCCCTCCCACCTGCCCCGCAGGGTGGAGCACGGCGTCGTCGTGCCACCCGATCCCCGACCACCCGAAGGACCCACCAGGCGCATCCTGACCGACAACATGAACACCACACCCTCCATGACCGAGTCCATTGCGGAGGCCCCGCGCGCCGTGGCCGAGCCCGGCGTGGAGATCGTGGGGCTCACGCCCACATTCGGCGCCGTCGTGCGAAGGGAACGTGGAGTCCTACCTCGCCGCGGTGGGGGTGATGGACGCGGTGCTGACCTACGACCCGCCCTTCACCCCTGTGATCCAGGCCAAGTTCGGCGAGCACCGGCGGGAAGGTCTGCAGGAGCTCCTCGACCAGCCCGTCGTGGACATCCCCAGGTGGCCGCTTCCATCGCCATCTTCATGAGGCGCAGCTACACCGGGAGTGAGCACCCTGGGCCGCACCGTGCCGCTCATCGAGGACCGGTTGCGGCTGGCCGGGTTGATGGAGCGCTGCGCGTCCGTGCGGGCGCCGAACACCTCCGTGCTGGACCTGGAGCGGGATGAGAACGCGGCGGTCGAGACGATCGTCGCTGAAGCGCAGCGGGCCATCGAACAGGGCCGCAGCCGAGGTGGTTGTCCTCGGCTGCGGCGGGATGGCCACCCTTGAGCACGCCGTGCTCGAGTGGTGCGGCGTGCACGTGATGGACGGCGTGGCTGCTGCGGTCACCGTGGCGCAGTCGCTGGTGTGGCTGGGGCTGAGGACCTCCAAGGTCCGCACGTACGCGACCCCTCTGCCGAAGGACCTGAAGGGTTTCCCATTCGAGCGGTGAGGCCGGCTCGCGTCCTGCGCTTCCGACTACTTCCGGGGGAAGCCCCCGGCCCGGAGGGCCGCGGCGATCAAGGCCGGTTGACCGAACAGCCGGGCCAGCCGCTTGGCATCAGTGTCCAGATTGAATGCGTCGTGCCGCTCGGCGTACTGGCTGATGTTGCCGGGGAAGATCGCGGCGTAGAACGCGGCCAGACCGGCGCCCACGGCTGCGCGCTGCCTGGGCAGCGCCAACAGTGCGGCACCAAAGGCGATCTCCACCACACCGGAGGCCAGAACCACGGTGTCCTTGTCCATGGGGAACCAGTCCGGAACCTGCGCCTGGAAGTCCTCCCGGGCAAAGGTCAAGTGGGATATGCCCGCGGTGGACATGAATGCTCCCAGGGCCAGGCGCGCCGCCGTCTCCGTCGCAGTGGGCTTGGGAGACGGTGCGGTCAGGGACTGCAGAGCCTTGGTAATGCGAGCCATAGTGCAAACCTCTCTCGTGGTGGGCGCCGGGCGGGTGTCAGCTGGCCACGCGGACGAGGTGGTGGTTGGCGAACTCGCCGAAGCCCCACCGGCCCAACTCACGGCCGTACCCCGAGCGGCGCACACCACCGAAAGGCAGACCCGGCAGGGTGGTGCCGTGCTCGTTGACGTAGGCCATGCCCACCTCGAGACGGCGCGCCACCTCCTCGGCCTTCGCGGTGTCCCGGCCCCACACGGAGCCGGAGAGACCGAAGTCGGAGTCGTTGGCAATCGCCACCGCCTCGTCCACCGAGTCGTAGGAGTAGATCACTGCCACCGGGCCGAAGATCTCCTCCTTGAACGCATCCATCTCCCGGGTCACACCGGTCAGTACCGCCGGGGACATCCACGCCCCGTCCTTATCCAGAGCCCTACCACCGGTGTGCAGGGTTGCACCCTGCTCCACCGCACGCTCGACCTGGGACACGGCGTCGTCACGGCCCTGCACGGAGGACAGGGGGCCGATCTCGGTGTCCTCCGCCAGCGGGTCCCCCACCGGCATGCCCTCGACGGTCTCGACGACCGTCTGCACGAACTCGTCGAACATGCCGGCGGGCACCAGGATGCGCTTGGGCGAGTTGCAGGCCTGGCCTGCGTTGCTCATCCGCGCCGTTGCCACGGTCGTAGCGGTCTCCTTCACGTCCACATCGTCGAGCACGATCAGCGGGTCGGACCCGCCGAGCTCCAGAACGCTCTTCTTCAGGTTCTGCGCGGCCGTGGTGGCCACCGCGGCACCGGCGCCCTCGCTGCCGGTCAGGGACACGCCCCGCACCCGCCGGTCCTCGATGATCGTGGTCACCTGGTCGGTGCTCACGAACAGGTTGATGTAGGCGTCCTCCGGGATACCCGCGGCGTGCAGGATTTCCTCGATCAGCTCACCCGTCCGGGCGCAGATGGAGGCATGCTTGAGCAGAACGGTGTTGCCCAACATGAGGTTCGGGGCCGCGAAACGCGCCACCTGGTACTGCGGGAAGTTCCACGGCATGACACCCATGAGCACACCGATGGGCTCGGTGACGACCACGGACTTGGCGTCGTCACCCACGTCCAGGGTCTCCTCCTCCAGCAGGCTCTCGCCGTGGTCGGCGTACCACTGGTAGATCGATGCCGAGAGTGCGACCTCTCCCTGCGCCTGGGCGAAGGGCTTGCCCATCTCGGTGCTGATCACGCGCGCGAGCTCGTCCCCGCGGTCCTGGAACGCCTGCGCGACACCGGCCAGCGCTTTGGCGCGGTCAGCGGCCGGGGTCTTGCGCCAGGAAGCGAACGCGGTGTCGGCGCGCTTGATCGCGCGGGTGACATCAGCATCGGTGGCCGAGGTGAACTCCTGCTCCACAATGCCGGTGGCGGGATTCTCCGTACGGAAAGCCATGATGACTCCTCACTCATCTCGATGAAACTCATCAATAACAGCGGGGAGGTGCCCGCGGATATTCCCGGCTCCTCGAAACGCCCCGCACGGTGGGGCATTCGAGGATGGGCTGGGCGAGCAACGGCCGGGTCCATGTTGTTCTGTCTGCGGATATGGTCCCCTGTGAAAGGAGTGACGTGACAAGGCCACGGCGGGGGTCTAGAGTCACGGCCCATGACTACCAATGTTGCTGCCTACCAGGCCGTCGCCTCCGACGCCCCGCTGGAGAAGGGCACCATCGAGCGCCGGGACCTGCGCCCGGACGATATCCGCATCGAAATCGAGTTCGCCGGCATCTGCCACTCCGACATCCACACCGTGCGCGAGGAGTGGGGACCGATCGAGTTCCCCATGGTCCCGGGACACGAGATCATCGGCCGCGTCACCGAGGTCGGTTCCGAGGTGACGAAGTTCTCGGTCGGCGAGCGCGCGGGCGTCGGCTGCCTGGTCGACTCCTGCCGCGAGTGCGAGTGGTGCCTGAAGGGCGAGGAGAACAACTGTCCGAAGGCCGTGGGCACCTACAACGGCAAGGACCGCTTCGACGGGCGCCCCACCGACGGCGGGTACTCGACCGAAATCCTCGTCTCCGAGGCCTTCGCGCTGCACATCCCCGAGAACCTGGACCCGGCCGCGACCACGCCGTTGCTGTGTGCGGGCATCACCACGTACTCCCCGCTACGGACATGGGGCGTCACCGAGGGCTCTAAGGTGGCCGTGGTGGGCATGGGCGGTCTGGGCCACGTGGCCGTGAAGCTCGCCGCCGCCATGGGCGCGGAGGTCACCGTGATCAGCCAGACCCGCTCCAAGGAGGAGGACGGCCGCCGCTTCGGCGCCACCGACTGGATCGCCCGCAAGGAGGATCCCGAGGCCCTCAAGAACCACAAGGGCGAGTTCGACGTCATCATCAACACCGTCTCCGCCCACGTGGACGTGCAGGAGTTCATGGCCACCCTGCGCCCGCACGGTGCCATGGTCCTGCTGGGGCTGCCCACTGAGGCCCTGGAGGTCAGCGCGGGCTCGCTCATCGGCGGCCGCAAGTCCCTCACGGGCTCCAACATCGGCGGCATCCGCGAGACCCAGGAGATGCTGGACTTCTGCGCCGAGCACGGTGTCACCGCGGAGATCGAGCTGATCAGCGCCGAGGACATCAACGAGGCCTACGACCGCGTGGTGGACTCGGACGTCCGCTACCGCTTCGTGATCGACGCGAAGACCATCTGAACACCCGCGCAGCACGCACAACGCCCCGGACCACTACGGTCCGGGGCGTTGTGCGTGCACGGGCCGTGTCCCGCCCTCGTGTAGATTGTGGAGCCGCTCCCGTCCGCTGAAAGCACTCCTGAACACGGGCCTGACACGTTGACAGGGAAAGCACCACGACGCAGTCCGCCGGCACCGGATCGACCTCGACCACCCGGGGCAAACGTCAGATGCGGTTCCTGACGGTGGGTGGCATCTGCTACCTCCCCACCATCGGCATCAACGTCCTCCTCAAGTGGGCGGTGCTGGAGGAGAAGCCCACCACTGCGCTGCTCATCGCCACCACGATCGCCAGCGTGGTCTCCTGCTTGCCAAACAAACGGTGGACCTTCAGCTCACGGGGGAGCAGGCACCCGGAAGTGGAGGCGTTCGTGTCCTCGACCGGTTCGGTGCGCAGCTTCTTGTGGACGCGGGCCACGAGATCGGGTGCCGCCGCGCCGTCGACCCCGGCGAGCTCAGCCAGGGCCGCGAGACCACCCGCTTCCCCGGTCGCCGACGACGCCGCGGCACCCCACTTGGCGGGCGTCCGCTCCGTGACGAGGTCCGCCAGGACGTAGCACGTGTGCACGGGCTGGCGGGTCCCGGAGTCCCCGGGGAGGAACCGTGCGAGGTCAGCGTCCGTGCCCGCGAGCAGCAGGTCCGCGCGGTGACCGAAGCCCGCCGGTAGAGAGGGGGCGGCCCCCGCCGCGCGGGGCGGTCGTGGCGGGGGCCGGGGTGGCGTCCAGGTGCGCCGGTGTTACTTGCTGCCTTCCATGAGGTCGTAGGCGGACAGCGTGAGGAACGCCGGGTAGTCCTCCCTGAGCACCATGTCCGAGATGAGCCGCCCGGCGGGCACGAACCACTTCTCGTAGTTCTCCTGGTCGATCTCACCGCGCAGCACCTCGAGCTGAGTGTCCAGTGCGTCGGAGACGAGCTCGCGCGTGGCGGTGTTGTCGGTGTCCGTGTAGACCACGCCGTTCTTGATCTGCTGCCAGATCTGCGAGCGGGAGATCTCCGCGGTGGCGGCGTCCTCCATCAGGTTGTGGATGGCCACCGCGCCGCTGCCGGACAGCCACACCGCCACGTAGCGGATGGCCACGTACAGGTTGGCGTTGAGTTCCTTTTCGGTGCGCTGGTCCCCCGCGGAGGGCACGTCCAGCAGCATCTCGGCGGTCACGTCCACGTCGGGGCGCTGGTGGTCCACCTGGTTGGGCTTCTCGCCGAGCACGCCGTCGAAGACCTCCTGGCACACGGGCACGAGGTCCGGGTGGGCCACCCACGAGCCGTCGAAGCCGTCATTGGCCTCGCGGGTCTTGTCGTTGCGGACCTTCTCGAAGGCGGCCCGGTTGACCTCCTCATCCTTGCGGGACGGGATGAACGCGGCCATGCCACCCATCGCGAACGCGCCGCGCTTGTGGCACGTCTGCACCAGCAGGTCCGTGTACGCGCGCATCAGGGGAGCGGTCATGGTCACGGCGGAGCGGTCCGCCAGGATGAACTTCTCCCCGGCGTCGCGGAAGTACTTGATGATGGAGAACAGGTAGTCCCAGCGTCCGGCGTTGAGCCCGGAGGCGTGGTCCCGCAGCTCGTAGAGGATCTCGTCCATCTGGAACGCGGCGGGGATGGTCTCGATCAGCACGGTCGCGCGAACGGTGCCGTGCTCGATGCCCAGGTAGTCCTCCGCGAACGTGAACACGTCGTTCCACAGTCGCGCCTCCAGGTAGGACTCCATCTTGGGCAAGTAGTAGTACGGCCCCTGGCCGTTCTCGATCAGCTGCTTCGCCGTGTGGAAGAAGTGCAGCCCGAAGTCCGTGAGGGAACCGGAACCGGTCTTCCCGTTGACCGTGATGTTGTACTCGGGCAGATGCCAGCCGCGCGGGCGCATGACCACCACGGCCAGGGGCACGTCCTCGCGGAGCTTGTACTCCTTGCCCTCCGGGGAGGTGAAGCCCAGGGTGCCGCGGGCGGCGTCGCGCAGGTTGGCGATCGCGTCCACCTGGTTGGCCCAGCTGGGGGAGGCGGCGTCCTCGAGGTCCGCGAGCCACACCTTGGCGCCGGAGTTCAGGGCATTGATGGCCATCTTCGCGGGCGACGCCGGTCCGGTCATCTCCACGCGCCGGTCCTGCAGGGCCGCGGGGGCCGGGGCGACCTTCCAGTCGCCTTCCCGAACCTCGCGCGTCTCGGGGAGGAAGTCCATGGTGCCGCTCTCGGCGGCCTTCGCGCGGGCGGTCTCGCGCTTGCCGAGCAGCTCCTCACGACGGTCCGCGAACTTCTCGTGCAGCGCCTCCACGAATGCGAGGGCGTCGGATGAGAGGATCTCGTTCGCGGCGGGGATGTTGTCGGGTGTGTTGTGGGTGATGCTCATGGGTTGCCTCCTGGATTTTCGGTGTAGTTTGTACTGCTCATTGCGGGTGCGGCAGGCCCTGCACTCGGTACGACGCCGCCGCACCCGGTCGTTCCCGTCAGCCGGCCTGGGGGGCCTCCGCCACGGACTTCACGGCCTCGGCCACGGCCGGGGCCGGGGCGACGTTCTTGGTCGAACACGCTGGGGACGATGAAGCTCGCGTTGCGCTCGTCCTCGTGCACGCAGTCGGCGATGGCCCTCGCGGCGGCCGCGAGCACCTCTGAGGTGATCTCGCAAGCGCCCGCGTCCAGCAGCCCGGGGAAGGCCAGCACGCTGTTGATCTGGTTCGGGAAGTCCGGCCGACCGGTAGCCACGACGGTCGCGGGCTCGGCACCTTCCACGGGGGTGGACCTCGGGATCCGGATTGACCATGGCGAAGACGATGTCGTCGTCGGTCATGGTCGCGATGTCGTTGCCGTCCAGGACATTGGGGGCGGAGACGCCGATGAACACGTCCGCACCAGCCACGGCCTCCTCGAGGGAGCCCGAGAAGTTGTCCTTGTTCGGGTTCTCGGCGATCCACCGCCGGTGGGAATCGGTGTAGCTCTCACTCGAGTGGATCGCGCCGTTACGTGAACACGCGATCATGTTGGCCACGCCGTCGGTGGGTAGCAGCCGGATGATCGCGTGACCCGCGGCACCCACGCCGGAGACGACCACCTTGACGTCCTTCAACGCCTTGAACAGGGAGGCCTTGCCCTCCATGACAGGCATGGCCGCGGCTGGTCCGATGTCACCGAGGCCCAGTACCGCGGTGTCGTCCGTGACCACGGCCACGGTGTTGCGCTTGACGGTCAGCCGCCGGACGTCTTTGGGGCTCTCTCGGACGGGTATGCACACGCGGGGCACGCCCGTTGTGTAGGCGCGGGAGAGGTCGTCACGGTTGCGCAGGGACACGCGCGGGGCGACCTCGATCTTGCCGCCCAGGTGGATCAGGAAGGTGCGGTCGGAGATCTTGTGGACCTTGGCGCCGTCCAGGGCGTTGAGCGCGTCGAGCACCTCGTCCCGGTGCTCGGCGTTGGACACGTTGCAGCTGATGTCCACGACGACGCTGTTGGGGAAGGACTCCACGAGGTCCAGAGCGGTCACCTGGGCGCCGGCGGCGGCCGCCGCCGTGGTGATCTCACTCGTGGAGTTGAAGGTCGCGGGCGCTTCCATGCGCAGGACCATGGAGTAGCCGGGGTTGGGAGCCGCCATGTGACGGGTTTCCTTCCGAGTCGAGCGGAACCGCGGTGGCCCGCTACCTATCCGTATTATGGAAAATAAATTTCATTAATTGAATCCTAGGCGTAGAGTACGAGGCATGACAAGGTCTTCGTGAGACGTGTTTCACATTGCGGTCACCGTACGCGACCCCACGCGGGGCGGTGATCGCTCCGGCAGTAGAGGGAGAACGGCCATGGCCGAAGGCAAGAGTGTGGGCGGCGTGCAATCGGTGGAGCGGGTCTTCGACCTTCTCAACATCATCACCGCGTCCGGAGGGGAGTCCTCCCTCAGCGAGCTCGCATCCCGGGCGGATCTTCCGCTGCCCACCATCCACCGGTTGCTACGCACCCTGATCCCGCTGGGCTACGTGCGTCAGCTGCCCAACCGCAGTTACGCGCTGGGCCCCGGACTGATCCGCCTCGGCTATGCGGCGGGCCTGCAACTGGGCACCTACGCGCAACCAGTCCTGCAGAGGCTCGTGAACGAACTGGGGGAGTCTGCCAACATGGCGGTGCTGGACGGTCACATGGTGGTCTACGTGGGTCAGGCGCAGTCCTCCCGCTCCATGCGCATGTTCACCGAGGTGGGCCGGCGCGCCCACGTGCACGACACCGGTGTGGGCAAGGCGATCCTGGCGACCCTGCCCGAACAGCAGGTCGTGTCCATCGTGGCGTCCATGGGCATGCCCACCCCCACCGAGAAGAGCCTCGGGACTGTGGACGAGCTTCTCGCCGATCTCGAAAAGATCCGAGAACGCGGCTACGCCGTGGACGACGAGGAACAGGAGATCGGCGTGCGCTGCTTCGCCATGGCACTGCCGGATGCACCCACACCCACAGCGATCTCGGTGTCCGGGCCCACGTCCCGCGTGGACTGGGGCTTCGGCGACCGCGCCGTGCCCCTGTTGCGCGAGGCCGCCGAGCGGCTGTGCGGACAGCTGGCCCAGGCCGGTTGAGCGCCTTCGTCCGAGTCTCGACGCCGCGTCGGTCCCGGTACCGTTTGGTCCACGGGTTTCAGAACCGCCTGGCGGCAGCCCTCAATGCCCGCGCCAAGCGGTCGCTGTCCTGCGGTGTGTTGTACAGGGCGGGGGTCACACGAATGACCTCGCCGTTCGTCACACCGCCGCGACGCACCGTGAATATCCCCCACGCCTTGGTGAGGTAGTCGGTGATGGCCACGCTGCGTTCCCGGGTCGTGTTCCCGTCGATCCGGAAGGACGTCAGTGCGCCGTACATGCGCCGATCCTCCGGAGTCATGATGGTCAGATTGGACACGTCCAAGACCTGGTGCACCCAGCGATCACGCAGGTACTGCAGGCGCGCGAACTTGTTGGCGGCTCCCACGGCTCGGTGGAAGTCCAGAGCCGCCGGGACCGCCAGGTAGTTGGCCGAATTGGCGGTTCCCGTGTGAATCCGTGATCGCACGTCATCGGCGTCGTGGTCCTCGTCCGCAAAATGACGATCGATATCGGGAAGGCGATCCTTCTTGATGTAGAGAAAGCCGCAGCCCAGCGGTGCGCCGATCCACTTGTGCAGATTGAACCCCACGAAGGGGCTCTCGAGATCCCTGACGCTGAAATCCACATGGCCCCACGAGTGCGCGGCATCCACGATCGTGTCGACCCCGTGCTGCGCGGCCATCCGGCTGATCTCCGCGATCGGCAGCTTGAGGCCCGTGCGGTGGGAGATATGGGTCAGCAGGAGCAATGTGATCCGCGGATTGCCCCGGAGCAGCTTGGTGTAATGATCGATCACGTTCTGGTACGTCGCGGGTTCCGGGATCGCGGTGGCGATCACGTCCACCCCGCGGCGGTCCTTGAGCCACTTCATGGCGTACTGCATGGAGTCGTAGTCGAGATCGGCGTAGGCCACGGCGTCACCGGGCTTGAGCTTGTTGTAGCCGCCGATCAGGGCCTGTAGCGCCTCCGTAGCGCCGCGCGTGATGGCGATCTCCTCCACGGAGCACCCGACAGCTTCCGCCAGTCGAGCCCGCACATCTGTGATGCGCTCCTCGTACGCGTTGCGGAGGAACCAAGAGTTCTGTTCCTGGATGGTCCGGTTGGCGTGGGCATAGGCATCTCGTACGTTCTGAGGGTTCGCTCCGAAGTACCCGTTCTCGAAGTTGGTGACGGGCATGTCCATGCGGAAATGCCGTGCGACGGTGCGCCAGTACTTCTCGTCACGGGCCAGGCGGCCTGCGGGGGTCCGCGGTGCAGTGGGCAGTCCGGAGGGGTCTCGACCATGGCGCCCACCCTGGTGGGCGTGAGCGGGGGAGGTGACGAGGCCGCCCGCCGCCAGCGCGCCCAGGCTTGCTGTTCCCGCGACCAGATTTCGGCGATTGAGTTCCATGATGTGCAGGCCCCCGGAAGTGTGCTGATGCGCACTACAGCCTGGATGCCGGACATCGCCACTAGTCAAACCGTAAATTTCCACTTTACGATCCGCAGATGAAATTCGGGTGCGCATCACGGTGCCACGCGGGCGGGGCCCTAGCCAGCGGGCTGCGTCGTCGAACCAATCGACTCATCGGGCAGTCATACGGGGTGCTTCTCGCCGGCCCATCACGGCCCGGGCACGGTGAACGCGCGGCGGTACGTCACTGTGCCGCGCGGTGT
>NZ_JAUZUS010000019.1:0-20199 GCF_031844145.1 Kocuria sp. PD6 | reverse complement strand
CCACGACAGGGAAATCTCCTGCGATCAGGGCAATCGCTGCGCCATGCGCGCGTCGCGAAACCCCGCCAACGCCGCGGCGTGTTGCGGAACATGACCTCCATCCACGATCGGCCCACCAGCGTGGAAGAGCGCCGCGAAGCGGGGCACTGGGAAGGCGACCTCGTCATGGGCCGGCGCCCGTCCGCCGTGGCCACGCTCGTCGAACGCTCCACTCGCATGGTGCGCGTCGTTGCCCTGCCAAACGGGTATAAGGCTGACACGGTCAGAGACGCGCTCATCAACAACCTCGCCGACGTGCCGCCGAACCTACGCCGGTCGTTGACGTGGGATCGCGGCCGAGAAATGGCCTGCCACGATCAGATCGCACACGCCCTGGGCATGCAGGTGTTCTTCTGCGACGCCCGCTCACCGTGGCAGCGCGGCACGAACGAGAACACGAACCGCCTGCTGCGTCAGTACCTCGCGAAGAACGCCGACCTACGCTCCTTCACCCAGGCCGACCTCAACACCATCGCCGCGCGAATCGACGCCCGCGCCCAGCAGATCATCCACGACAACGCCGGGGAACCGTGGCTCCAGCAAGCCCAGCAGGAACACCCCGGCGCGCTACGCGAGATCCTGCAATGGAGGGCGATCTCCCAGCAGACCGAAGCACCCACCGCCCTGGGACTGCCACCAGACCCCAACGAACACCGCCTCACCGACCTGTGGAAGCGACTCCAGGCCATCCTGACCCATGAGGGACAGCGCCAGACCCAGGAGATGCCCCGCCCTGAGCCCGCTCTCAACCTCTTGCTAGACCTGGATATCACCTTCGATACCCCACCCCCGCCTGCCGATTGGGACGATGACATGCCAGACCCAACCCCAGAAAAACCGCAGCATCCCGGGACCAGCGCCGGACCTGATAAGTAGGCGCCGCTACTCGCATACTCCAGCCTGGAGGGGTGCAGAACCATCAGGCTGAAGCGCCCTGGGTTTGTTGGAGACTCCTGACGTTGGAAACGAGGATGGGGTTATGCCGAAGGAACTGGCGAACGGGAAGCCGACGACGCGTCGCTACTCGGTCGAGGAGAAGGCCGCTGCGGTGCGGATGGTGAGGACGCTGCGCGCGGAGCTCGGTGTCACGTAGGGAGCCGTGCAGCGCGTGGCGACGCAGCTCGGTTACGGGGTCGAGTCGGTGCGGATGTGGGTCAAGCAAGCCGACATCGACGACGGCGTCACCCCGGGCGTGAGCTAGGCTGAGGCGCAGCGGGCGCGTGAGCTCGAACAAGAGAACCGGGAGTTGCAGCGGGCGAACGAGGTGCTCACGTGGGCCGCCTCTTTCTTCGGGGCGGAGCTCGACCGCCACTACCGGAAATAGTCGCGTTCATCGACACGAACAAGGACGACGTCATGGACGCTCGCCGGTTCGGAGTCGAGCTCATCTGCAGACTGCTGCAGGTGGCCCCGAGCAGCTACTACGCCGCCAAGACCCGTGCGCCCTCGGCACGTGCCGTGCGGGACAAGGAATTGATCCCACTGCTGGTCGAGCTCTGGGAGAGCAACTACCGGGTCTATGGGGTCCGTAAGCTCTGGAAAGCCGCCCGACGCGCCGGGATCATGATCGGCCCAGATCAGACCGCCAGGCTGATGCGCGCCGCCGGGATCGAGGGCGCCAGTCGGTCGAAGCGAGTGAAGACGACGCGGCCGGATCCGGCGTCGGCGCGGCACCCGGGCCTCGTGAAGCGGGAGTTCACCGCGACGGTACCGAACCGGATGTGGGTGACCGATCTGACGTTCGTGCCGACGTGGGCAGGTGTCGCGTATGTGTGCTTCATCGTTGACGCGTTCTCCCGCATGATCGTGGGGTGGCGGGTCGCGTCGCACATGCGCACCGAGATGGTTCTCGACGCGATCGAGATGGCCCGCTGGTCCAGAGGCCACCCTCACGCCGACCTGCGGTGTCACAACGACACCGGTTGAACCCGGTCAATTTCGAAGCCGCCGATACGTCCACCGACTACGGCACCACCAGCTCGTCGGGTCCATGGGCCGGGTCGGCGCCTGCGGCGACAACGCGGCGATGGAGTCCTTCTTCGCGCTCCTGCAGAAGAACGTCCTCAACAGCCGCCGCTGGGACACCCGCGACGAGTTGCGGATCGCGATCGTCACCTGGATCGAGCGGACCTACCACCGCCGACGACGACAACACCGCCTCGGCCGATTGACGCCGATCGAGTGCGAGACCACCATGACCACACCAGCCGACCAGGCTGTGTGACTACCCTCTGTCACCTATCCGTGCAGCAGCCCCCCCACCAGTACAACGAGCACCGTCCTCACACGGCCTGCAGGAACCAGCCGCCGTTCTCACGTTTGATCAACGTCCCCGGTCAGGACACCTGGATCTCCGCTCCGGCGCAAGCCGGTGGCGCACCGCCCCGTGGGCTCCCGGACCCACGGGGCGGTGTCGTCTCACGGCAGCAGCAGGAGCTTCCCCTGCGTGCCGCGGGATTCGAGGTCGCGGTGCGCGGCGGCGGCGTCGCCGAGCGGGTACGTGGCGCCCACCCGGACCTCGAGGCCCCCGGAGGTCACGGCGTCCATGAGCTCGCCCCAGCGCCACGTGCGCTCGTCCCGGTCCCGCGTGTAGTAAGCCAGGGACGGGCGGGTCACGTAGAGCGCCCCGGAGCTGTTGAGCCGCTGCAGGTCCAGCGGGGGCACCTGGCCGGAGGAGCCCCCGAAGAGCACGGTGGTCCCGCGCACGCGGGTGGCCGCGAGGGATTCGTCGAAGGTCGTACGGCCCACAGAGTCATAGACCACGTCCGCGCCCAGGCCGTCCGTGAGCTCGCGCACGCGCTCGGCGAAGCCCTCGTAGCCGAGCACGTGGTCCGCGCCGAGGCGCTTGGCCGTCGCGGCCTTATCCGGGGTGGAGGTCAGCGCGATCACGGTGGCGCCGATGCGCTTGAGCAGCTGGATGGCCAGCCCGCCCACACCGCCGGAGGCCGCCGTGACCACCGCGGTCTGCCCGGGCTGCACGGGGAACGTGGACCGCACCAGGTAGTGCGCCGTGAGTCCCTGCAGGGGCAGCGCACCGGCGGTCTGAGGGTCCATGCCGTCCGGCACGGGTAGCGCCTTGCCCTCCTCCACCGTGAAGAACTGCGCGTACGTGCGGGTGGCCTCGGAGGTTGCCACGCGCTGACCGGTCCGCACGGTGGTGACCTCTGAGCCCACAGCCACGACCTCGCCGGTGCCCTCTGAGCCTGCCGTGAACGGGAAGTCCACGGGGTACACACCGGAGCGCTGGTAGGTCTCGATGAAGTTCACACCGGTGGCCTCGGTCCGCACGAGGACCTCCCGGGGGCCGGGCTCGGGGACGGGCACCTCGGCCGGGCGCAGCACCTCCGGGCCGCCGGGCTCCTGCGCGACGATCGCCTGCATCGTGGTCTCGCTCATGGTCAGTTCCTCCTCGCAGCGGGGTGCCGTGCTCGCAGAGGGGCACGACGGCGTCCCCGTCAGTCTCGCGCTGCGGCACCTCCCGGCACAAGGCAGTGCACGTCGGGGCGGTCGGCGGGGCGGGCGGTCACCCGCGCGGAGATTTGGAACGCGTTATGCATAAATATTGAGTGGAGTGCATAGGAATACGGTATGGTGGAGCCCATGACCTACACCGCTGCAGTCTCAGGCGCCACCGGCTACGCGGGGGGAGAGGTGCTCCGTCTGCTGTGCGGGCACCCGGACATCGAGATCGCCACCGTGGCGGCCCACTCCTCCGCCGGGCAGAAGCTCGGGGCGCTCCAGCCGCACCTGCACGCGCTCGTGGACAGGGACGTCGTCGAGTCCACCGCGCAGAACCTCACGGGCCACGACGTCGTGTTCCTGGCCCTGCCCCACGGTCAGTCCGCGGCGCTGGCCGAGCAGCTGCCCGCAGGCACGGTCGTGATCGACGCCGGGGCGGACCACCGGCTCGAGTCCGCCGAAGCGTGGGGAGCGTTCTACGGATCAGACCACGCCGGCACGTGGCCCTACGGGCTGCCCGAGCTGCTCGTGGACCCGAACGGCCGCAAGCAGCGAGAGAACCTGCCCGGCGCCACCCGGATCGCCGTCCCTGGCTGCTACCCCACGGGATCGCTGCTCGCGCTGGCACCCGCGCTGGCGGCGGGACTGGTGTCTCCCCAGGACATCGTGATCGTGTCCGCGTCCGGGACCTCGGGCGCGGGCAAGGCCCTGAAACCTCACCTGCTCGGTGCCGAGACGATGGGGGGGATGTCCCCGTACGGCGTCGGCGGCGGGCATCGGCACACCCCGGAGATCGAACAGGGGCTGGGATGGGCGGCAGGCGAGGGCGTGCGGATCTCGTTCACCCCCACCCTGGCCCCCATGCCCCGCGGCATCCTCACCACGGCCACCGCCGTGCTGCGCCCGGGCACGACCGAGGAAGCTGTGCGGGAAGCCTACCGCGCCGCGTACGACGGCGAGCCGTTCGTCCACCTGTTGCCCGAGGGGCAGTGGCCCACCACCAAGTCGGTGCAGGCCTCGAACCACGTGGCGCTGCAGCTGGCCGTGGACCCGCACGCCGGGCGGCTCGTGGTGAGCGCGGCCATCGACAACCTGACCAAGGGGACGGCGGGAGCCGCCGTGCAGTCCCTCAACCTGGCCCTCGGCCTCCCCGAGACCTCGGGCCTCGCTGCGCAGGGCGTGGCACCGTGAATCCCGGGTCCCCGCTCGACCGCCCGTCCGAACCAGGAGCTGCGATGTCCTCGCACAACCCCATTCCCGACGTCCCCGTGAGCACCGACTCCGGCGTGTGCGCCGCGGCCGGTTTCAGCGCCGCTGGCGTGGTGGCCGGCTTCAAGAAGTCGGGTGGCCGTGACCTCGCCTTGGTGGTCAACACCGGGCCCGACGACGCCGCGGCCGCCCAATTCACCAGCAATCGCGTGGCCGCCGCCCCCGTCCACTGGTCCCGCGAGGTGATCCGGCAGGGCCGTGCCCGCGCGGTGGTGCTCAACTCGGGCGGGGCGAACGCGTGCACCGGCCCGCAGGGCTTCCAGAACACCCACGAGACCGCCGAGCTGGTGGGTGAGCAGCTGGGCATCGGTGCAGGGGACGTTCTGGTGTGCTCCACCGGGCTGATCGGGGAACAGCTGCCGATGGACGTCGTGCGCGGCGGGGTCCCGGCCGTCGTGGCCGCGCTCGCACCCGGGCAGCGTGCCGCGGCGGAGGCCGCGGAGGCCATCATGACCACGGACACCGTCCCCAAGCAGGCCTGCGTGAGCGGCTCAGGGTGGAGCGTGGGCGGCATGGCCAAGGGGGCGGGCATGCTCGCACCGGGGCTTGCCACCATGCTCGTGGTCCTCACGACCGACGCCGTCCTGAGCGCGGAGGAGCTCTCGCTCGCCCTGAAGGAGGCGTGCCGTGTCACGTTCAACCGCGCGGACTCGGACGGGTGCATGTCCACCAACGACACCGTGGTCCTGATGTCATCCGGCGCCTCGGCGCAGCGTCCGGACCAGGGGGAGTTCACGCACGCACTGACCGCGGTGTGCCACAGCCTCGCGCAGCAGCTGATCACGGACGCGGAGGGTGCCTCCCACGACATCGCGATCACCACGGTGGGCGCGGCCACGGAGACCGAGGCGGAGGACGTCTCCCGCACGGTGGCCCGCTCCAACCTGTTCAAGACAGCGGTGTTCGGTAACGACCCCAACTGGGGGCGTGTGCTCTCGGCGGTGGGCACCACGGACGCCCAGTTCGACCCCGACCGGATCGACGTCACCATCAACGGGGTGACGGTGTGCCGCAACGGCGCGATCGGTGATCCGCGCGAGGGCGTGGACCTCGCGGCGTCGCGCGCTGTGGACGTCCTCATTGACCTCAAGGCCGGGGACGCGAGCGCGACCGTGTGGACCAACGACCTCACCCATGACTACGTCGAGGAGAACAGCGCCTACTCCAGCTAGCGCGCCCACCATGTCACGACTCAGCGATAACACCAGGTACGAGACGGCCCGCTCGAAGGCGGAGACCCTCATGGAGGCCCTGCCGTGGATCCAGCGCTACGCGGGATCCACCATGGTCTTCAAGTACGGCGGCAACGCCATGATCAACGACGACCTGCGGCGCGCCTTCGCGGAGGACATGGTTTTCCTGCGCCACGTGGGCATCCGCCCGGTCGTGGTCCACGGCGGCGGCCCGCAGATCAGCGCGATGCTCGAGTCCCTGAACATCCCGTCCGAGTTCAAGGACGGTCTGCGCGTGACCACGCCCGAGGCCATGTCTGTCATCCGCATGGTCCTCACCGGGCAGGTGGGGCGGGAACTCGTGGGCCTGATCAACGCCCACGGCCCGTACGCGGTGGGCATGTCCGGCGAGGACGCGGGGCTGCTGCAGGCGCGCCGCGTGCGCATCGGGTCCGACGGCGCGCCCCTGGACCTCGGTCTCGTGGGTACCGTCACGCGCGTCAACACGGTCGCGGTCGAGCAGCTGCTGGACATCGGTAAGATCCCGGTCATCGCCTCGATCGCCCCGGAGCTCGCGGATTCGGACGACGATGCCGCGGGGCGGGGTGCGCTCACGGGGCAAGTCCTCAACGTCAATGCGGACACGGCGGCCGCCGAGGTGGCCGTGGCCCTGGGCGCGGAGAAGTTCGTGGCCCTCACGGACGTCGAGGGGCTCTACGCGGACTGGCCGGATCGCTCGTCGCTGATCTCGTCCCTATCCGCGGCGGAACTGCGTGAGATGCTGCCGGAGCTCGAATCGGGGATGATCCCCAAGATGCGGGCGGCTCTACGAGCGGTGGACGGCGGTGTGCCGCGCGCGAGCATCGTGGACGGGCGCACGGAGCACTCGTCCCTGTTGGAGATCTTCACGGACACGGGTATCGGCACAGAGGTCACACCGGACGGAGTTGAGCACACATGAGCAACCAGGACGAACTGCTGGGGGAGTACAAGGAACACCTTCTGGGAGTGTTCGGGGATCCATCACTCGTGCTCGTGTCGGGCGAGGGCGTGCACGTCACCGATGCCAACGGCAAGCGGTACCTCGACCTGCTCGCGGGGATCGCGGTGAACGCCCTGGGCTACGCGCACCCCGCGTGGGTGCGGGCGGTCTCGGAGCAAGCGGGAACTCTTGCGCACATCTCCAACCTGTTCACGTCCCCGGGCAGTATCCACCTGGCCGAGAAACTGCTCAAGGTCACGGGGGCGCCCGAGGGCTCCCACGTGTTCTTTGCGAACTCGGGCTCGGAGGCGAACGAGGCCGCGTTCAAGCTCGCGCGCCGCCATGGTCGCGCGCACCCGGACGCGCAGGGTCGGCCCCGGACGCGTGTGCTCGCACTCGAGAACTCGTTCCACGGCCGGACCATGGGATCCCTGTCACTTACGGCCAAGGCGGCCTACCGCGAACCGTTCGAACCGCTGCCCGCCGGGGTCACCCACATCCCGGCCACGGCGGAGGCCCTCGAGCGCGAACTCGACGACACCGTGAGTGCGGTGATCGTGGAACCCGTCCAGGGCGAGGCCGGCGTGCACGGGCTACCCGAGGGGTTCCTGGCACTGGCCCGCAGGCTCACGCGGGAGCGCGGTGCACTGCTGATCGTGGACGAGGTGCAGTCCGGGATGGGCCGCACCGGCGCGTGGCTCGCCGCCACCGCCCAGCTGCCCCGGGGTGAGTTCCCGGATGCTGTGACGTTCGCCAAGGGGCTCGGTGGCGGGTTCCCCGTGGGGGCCATGCTCACGGCGGGACCGGAGGTCTCGGCCCTACTGGGAGCGGGTCAGCACGGCACCACGTTCGGGGGCAACCCCCTGGCGATGGCCGCGGGACTCGCGACTGTCACGACCCTCGAGAACGAGAACCTGCTCGACAAGGCCCGGGACGTGGGAGCCCACCTCGCGCAGCGGCTGCGGGAGGTCCCCGGGGTGGGGGAGGTCCGCCAGTACGGTCTGTTGGTCGGCGTGGACCTCGTCGCGAAGAACACCGAGGACGCGGAGAACGCCGGGACCTCCGGGGACCCCATGGCCCAGCGCGTCGTCGCCGCCGCGCGCGAGGCGGGATTCATCCTCAACGCCACCGGACCCACCACGCTGCGTCTGGCGCCGCCTCTCATCATCACCGCGGAGCAGGCAGACACGTTCGTCGAGGCCCTGCCGCATGTGCTCGAGACCGTCCGCGCCCGCTGAGCCCCGGACAGCAACACACCCGAAGGAGAATCCCCCGTGCCCCGTCACTTCCTGGTCGACACCGATCTCACCCCCGAGGAACAGTCCGGGGTCCTGGACCTTGCCGCCGCGCTCAAGGCGGACCGGTTCTCCCGCCGCCCGCTCGCGGGTCCGCAGACCGTGGGGATCATCTTCGACAAGACCTCCACCCGCACCCGCGTCTCGTTCGCGGCCGGGGTGAGCGACCTGGGCGGCAACCCGCTGATCATCAACCCGGGGGAGTCCCAGCTGGGCCACAAGGAAACCGTCGCGGACAGCGCCCGCGTGCTCTCCCGGATGCTCGCGGCGATCGTGTGGCGCACGTACGCGCAGTCCGGGCTCGAGGAGATGGCCGAGTTCAGCGACGTCCCAGTGATCAATGCCCTGTCCGACGACTACCACCCGTGCCAGATCCTCGCGGACCTGCTGACGCTGCGCGAGGAGTTCGGGGACGTGGCCGGGCGCACCCTGGTCTACCTGGGGGACGCCGCCAACAACATGGCGAACTCCTACCTGCTCGGCTGCGCCACGGCCGGCATGCACGTGCGCGTGGCCGGGCCGGAAGGCTACCTGCCGCGCGAGGACGTCGTCGCCGCGGCCCGCGAACGCGCCGAGCTCACCGGCGGCTCGGTGCTCGTGACCACGGACGCGAGAGAGGCGCTGAAGGACGCGGACGCCGTTGTCACCGACACGTGGGTGTCCATGGGCCAGGAGAGCGAGAAAACCGAGCGCGCGCAGATCTTCACGCCGTACTCCGTGACCTCCGAGGCCATGGCGCTCGCGGCCGACGACGCCGTGTTCCTGCACTGCCTGCCCGCCTACCGCGGCTTCGAGGTCGCCGCGGACGTGATCGACGGCCCCGCGTCCCGGGTGTGGGACGAGGCCGAGAACCGGGTGCACGCGCAGAAGGCCCTGCTCACGTTCCTGCTGGATTCCTCGGGACTGGCCGCGGACCTGCCCGCCGCCCTGCGCCGGGAGGAGGCACGGTGAGCATCCCCACGACCAAGACGGCGCGCCAGGCCCGGATCCTCGAACTTGTGACCGGAGGAGACGTCCACTCGCAGGCCGAACTGGCCCAACTGCTCGCGGCGGACGGCATCCAGGTGACCCAGGCGACCCTGTCCCGGGACCTCGTGGAACTTGAGGCGGTGCGCGTGCGCTCCGCGAGCGGGGGCATGGTCTACGCGGTTCCCCAGGCGGGGGTGGACCGGTCCCCGACCAGCGGCGTCACCCGTGAGAGCACCGATGCCAAGCTCGCCGCACTGTGCCGCGAGCTGCTCGTGACGGCCGAGGGCAGCGCCAACCTCGTGATCCTGCGCACCCCGCCCGGGGCCGCGCAGTACTTCGCCTCGGCGATCGACCACTCGCTGCTCCCCGAGGTGCTCGGCACCATTGCCGGGGACGACACCATTATGGTGGTCAGCCGGGATCCCCAGGGCGGGGAGCAGCTCGCGCGGAAGTTCCTGGACCTCGCCCGCTGAGCGCGCCCGCCAGGCACGCGGACGACGCCGCCCGCGCGCCGTCCGCGCCCGTGCCACCTCCCGACGGTGGGCCCCCAGCCCCTGGAAGAGCAGGTGCCGTCCGCCCGGTTCAGGCCTCGCGCGTCTCGTAGCTCTCCAGCAGCGGCAGCAGGTGCTCCTGGCCGAAGACGCGGGCCACGTCCTGTGCGTGCTGGTGACCCGTGGCCTGGCCCGCCCCCGCCTCGAGCAGAGCGCGGGCAATGGGCTCGTTGCCGCGGAACACCGCACAGACCAGGGCAGTGAAGCCCATGTCGCTCACGCGCTCGGTGTCCGCGCCGTGGGCAAGCAGCATGGCCACCGTCTCCTCGCGCTCCAGGTACGCCGCCAGGTTCAGCAGGGTGTCCCCCTTGCTGTTCGTGAGGTTGACCGGCACCCCGGCGTCGAGCGCAGAGCTCAGCAGCTGGGTGTCGCCGTTGCGGGCGGCGTCGAACAGGGATGAGACGTAGGCCAGCTCCGTCTCGGTGAATTGGGGGCTCTGCGCGTTTCTGTGCTGGTCGGTCACGGGGGATCCTCCTGTGCGGGGCCACGGCCCGTGGCCCGGGAACGAATTGACGGGATTGCGGAGAGCGGCGGACGGGGCTCGTCGCGTGCGGCGCTGTCTAGTGTCGCACGTGGAATCCGGGCGGGGTCGACGTTTGACTCGAATATCCGATACGGGCAGTATCACGTGTTAGAACTCACACTGTCTTCTGGAGGACCCATGACCAACCTGGCCACCCTGCTCACCACCTCGGCCGCCCAGTACACGTCCGATCCCGCGATCATTCTCGACGAGCTGCACATGACCTACGGGCAGCTGGACGATCTCTCCGCCCGCGGCGCGGCGCTGCTCAAGGCCAACGGCATCCGACCGGGGGACCGCGTGGCCCTCGTGCTGCCCAACGTGCCCCACATGGCCGTGCTGTACTACGCGATCCTGCGCGCCGGCGGCATCGTCGTCCCCCTCAACCCCCTGCTCACGCCCCGAGAGCTCACCTACCACTTCCAGGACTCCGGGTGCTCCTTCGTGCTCGCGTGGGAGGACATGGCGCAGGCCAGTCAGAAGGCGGCCGAGGAGATCGAGGGCCTCAACGTGCTGCCCATCAGCGCCCGCGGCACGGTGGAGCGCCTCCAGGGTGTGGATCCCGACCGTGACGTCGTGGAGCGTCAGGACTCGGACACGGCCGTTCTGCTCTACACGTCCGGGACCACCGGCCGCCCCAAGGGTGCGGAGCTGACCCACCACAACCTGCTCACCAACGCCGAGGTCGCCGGCGAGGTGTTCAACCTGCACCACGGGGACGTGATGTTCGGCGGGCTGCCCTTCTTCCACGTGTTCGGCCAGACGGTGGCGCTCAACGGCGTGATCTGCAGCGGTGCGGCCGTGACTCTGCTGCCCCGCTTCCACCCGGGCAAGGCCCTGGAGATCCTGAGCCGCGACGGTGTCACGATCTTCGCGGGGGTCCCCACCATGTACGTGGCCCTGCTGCACCAGGCCAACCAGGACCCGCAGGCCGTCGAGGGCGTGGACCTGCGTGCCGGCGTGTCCGGAGGGTCCCCCATGCCCGTGGAGGTCATGGTCAAGTTCGAGAAGGTCTTCAACACCACCGTGTTCGAGGGGTACGGGCTGTCCGAGACCTCGCCGGTGGTGTGCTTCAATCAGCCGGGCAACGAGCGCAAGCCGGGCTCCATCGGCACGGCCGTGCGCGGTGCGGAGCTGCGCGTGGTGGACGGGGACGACCAGCAGGTCCCCACCAACGAGGTCGGTGAGCTCGTGGTGCGCGGGCAGTACGTGATGAAGGGCTACTGGAACAAGCCCGAGGCCACCGAGAACGCGATGCGCGGCGGCTGGTTCCACACCGGTGACATGGCCCGCGAGGACGAGGACGGCGCGTTCTTCATCGTGGACCGTAAGAAGGACATGATCCTGCGCGGCGGTTACAACGTGTACCCGCGCGAGGTCGAGGAGGCCATCTACCAGTTCCCCGGCGTGGTGGAGGCCGCGGTGCTGGGGGTCCCGAGCGAGAAGCACGGCGAGGAGGTCGGGGCCGTGGTGGTCTTCGAGTCCGGGGTGCTCCAGTCCAAGGGCCGCGAGGCGCTCACGCGAGAGCTGGACGCGTTCGTCCAGGAGCGGGTGGCCAAGTACAAGTACCCCCGGATCTACCGGATCGTGGACGAGCTGCCCAAGGGCCCGACGGGCAAGATTTTGAAGCGCGAACTGACCCTCGATGCATAAATACTGATTGCTGTGTATAGTCATGCATGAGCCGCGGGGCACTCCCGCGTAGTCGGCGTCATCGAGCAGTTGTGGAGGAAAGCACCGTGAGTGATCGCGTGGTATTGGCCTACTCGGGCGGATTGGACACGTCCGTGGCCATCGGGTGGATCGGTGAGGCCACCGGTGCCGAGGTCATCGCCGTGGCCGTGGATGTCGGACAGGGTGGCGAGGACCTCGAGACCGTACGTCAGCGCGCCCTGGACTGCGGTGCCGTGGAGGCGTACGTCGCGGACGCCCGTGACGAGTTCGCGAGCGAGTACTGCATGCCCGCGTTGAAGGCCAACGGCCTCTACATGGACTCCTACCCCCTGGTCTCGGCCGTCTCCCGCCCGGTGATCGTCAAGCACCTCGTGAAGGCCGCGAAGCAGTTCGGTGCCACCACGGTGGCCCACGGCTGCACGGGCAAGGGCAACGACCAGGTGCGCTTCGAGGTGGGCATCCAGACCCTGGGTCCCGAACTCAAGTGCATCGCGCCGGTACGTGACCTCGCGTTGACCCGTGAGAAGGCCATCACGTACGCGGAGAACAACAACCTGCCGATCGCCACGACCAAGAAGAACCCCTTCTCGATCGACCAGAACGTGTGGGGCCGCGCGGTGGAGACCGGGTTCCTCGAGGACATCTGGAACGCGCCCACCAAGGACGTCTACGACTACACGGACGATCCCACGTTCCCGCCCGCCGCGGACGAGGTCGTGATCACGTTCGAGCAGGGAGTGCCCGTGGCGCTCGACGGCAAGCCCGTCACGCCGCTGCAGGCCATCCAGGAGCTCAACCGCCGCGCGGGTGCCCAGGGTGTGGGGCGGATCGACATCGTTGAGGACCGGCTCGTGGGCATCAAGTCCCGCGAGATCTACGAGGCCCCGGGTGCCATGGCGTTGATCGCCGCGCACAAGGAACTCGAGAACGTCACGATCGAGCGCGAGCAGGCCCGCTTCAAGAAGACCGTGGGTCAGCGCTGGACCGAGCTCGTCTACGACGGCCAGTGGTTCTCCCCGTTGAAGAAGTCCTTGGACGTGTTCATCGAGGACACCCAGAAGTACGTCAACGGTGACATCCGCATGGAGTTGCACGCGGGCCGGGCCACCGTGACCGGGCGGCGTTCGTCCACGGGTCTCTACGACTTCAACCTGGCCACGTACGACGAAGGTGACTCCTTCGACCAGTCCAACGCCCGCGGGTTCATCGAACTGTTCGGGATGTCCTCCAAGGTGGCCTCCCGCCGCGAGCAGGGCCTCGCCGAGGGCTGACATCCGTCTCCCGCGCCCCGGTGCGAGGGTGATCACCACATCATCGCGAACGGCCGGGCTCCTAAACTGGAGCCCGGCCGTTCCCCACGCCGGGTAAGTGCCCGGCAATCCACGGTCCCACGACGTCCACGAGGAGCATCATGGCCCAGCACGAGCAGCACGGAACCAACGAGGGCGCCCTGTGGGGCGGTCGATTCGCGGGCGGGCCCGCGGACGCCCTCGCCGCGCTGAGCAAGTCCACCGATTTCGATTGGCGTCTGGCGCCGTACGACATCGCGGGGTCCCGCGCCCACGCCCGCGTGCTGCACACGGCCGGCCTGTTGAGCGAGGACGAGTTGAGCGGGATGCTGGACGCACTCGACCGGCTCGAGGCGGACGTGCGCAGCGGGGCGTACGCGCCGTCGCCGTCGGACGAGGACGTCCACGGGTGCCTCGAGCGCGGGCTCATCGAGCGCGCCGGGGCGAACCTCGGCGGCAAGCTGCGCGCGGGTCGCTCCCGCAACGACCAGATCGCGACCCTGGGTCGGATGTACCTGCGCGACCACGCCTCGATCATCGCGCGCAACCTGCTGGAGCTCGTGCGAGCCCTCGTGGAGCAGGCGCGGCGCCACCCGTACGCCCCCATGCCCGGGCGCACCCACCTGCAGCACGCCCAGCCCGTGCTGCTGTCCCACCACCTGCTCGCCCACGCGTGGGCGGTACTGCGGGACGTCCAGCGGCTCGCCGACTGGGACAACCGTGCAGCGGTGTCCCCGTACGGTTCGGGCGCGCTCGCGGGATCGTCGCTGGGCCTGGACCCCAATGCCGTGGCGGCCGAGCTCGGCTTCGACTCCGCGGTGTTCAACTCGATCGACGGCACCGCGTCGCGGGACGTCTACGCGGAGTTCGCGTGGGTGTGCGCCATGGCCGCCGTGGACGTCTCCCGGATGAGCGAGGAGGTGACCACGTGGGCCACCAAGGAGTTCTCGTTCGTGACCCTGGACGACGCCTATTCGACCGGTTCATCGATCATGCCGCAGAAGAAGAACCCGGACGTCGCGGAACTCGCGCGCGGTAAGGCCGGGCGGTTGATCGGTGACCTCGCGGGTTTGCTCGCGACCCTCAAGGGGTTGCCGCTCGCGTACAACCGGGATCTGCAAGAGGACAAGGAACCCGTCTTCGACGCGATCGACCAGCTCGAGGTGCTGTTGCCCGCCGTCACGGGCATGATGGCGACCCTCGAGTTCCACACGCAGCGCCTCGCCGAGCTCGCCCCGCAGGGTTTCGCGCTCGCGACCGACGTCGCCGAGTGGCTCGTGCGCCAGAGCGTCCCATTCCGCGAGGCGCACGAGATCTCCGGGGAGGCCGTGCGCGTGTGCGAGGACGAGGGAATCGAGCTGTGGGACCTGACCGATGAGCAGTTCGCCGCGATCTCGCCGCACCTCACGCCCGGGGTCCGGGAGGTGCTCACGGTCGAGGGCTCCCTGTCCTCGCGCAACTCCCAGGGCGGCACCGCGCCGGACGCGGTCGCCCAACAGCTCACCGAGCTCGAACGCCAGCTCGCGGAGCTGGACGCCTTCGCCGCGCGCGAGCCCGTCGTCTCGTGACGGCCGGACTGCACGAGCTTCTCCTCGCCCCGGCCCCCGACGTCGCTCCCCGGCTGCTCGGCGCCGTCCTCGTGTGCGCGCGCCCCGGGGGCACGGTGGGGCTGCGGCTGACCGAGGTCGAGGCCTATGGCGGCCCGCAGGACTCGGACCTGCCGGATCCCGGGGCCCACACCTACCGGGGTCGCACGGCGCGCAACGCCTCGATGTTCGGCCCGCCCGCGCACGTCTACGTGTACTTCACGTACGGGCTGCATCACGCGGTGAACTTCGTGTGCCGGCCCGAGGGCGTCGGTGGCGGTGTCCTGATCCGCTCGGGCGAGGTCGTGCTGGGCACCGAGGTGGCCACGCAGCGCAGGCTCGCAAACCGCAGTTCCGAACCGGCCTTCGCATCGCTCGCGCGCGGGCCCGGCAACGTGGCGCAAGCCCTCGCACTGACCCGCGACGACGACGGCGCCGCGCTCGCCGATCTCGGCATCGCCCCCGATCCCGTGGCCCGGGCGCGCGAGGAGGTCGAACGGCGCGGTGACGACACGTGGGCCGGACTGGTCCTGGCGCAACGCCCCGCGAACGACGTCGTCGTGACGGCCCGTACCGGCGTGTCCGGGGAGGGCGGGACGGACGCGTACCCGTGGCGCTACGCACTGCCGGGCGAGCCCACGGTGTCCCCGTACCGCAAGGCCACCGTCAAACGCCGCCGCACGCGCTAGCGCACCGCCCGCCGCGCGGTGCGCCGGATACGATGGAGCGGTGACTGAATCCGTGGAACAGATGATCGACCGGTTGTGCGCCAAGATCCCCGACCATCCCGAGCCGGGGGTGCTCTTCCGCGATCTCACGCCCCTGTTCGCGGACGGGGACGGTTTCCAGCGCACCGTGGACGCGCTCGTGGACGCCTTCCGCGGCCAGTACGACTGCGTGGCCGGTGTGGAGGCGCGCGGATTCATGATCGCCGCGGCCGTGGCGTACGCGTCCGGGGTGGGGATCATCCCGGTGCGCAAGGCGGGCAAGCTCCCGCGCGAGACCATCTCCCAGGCCTACGACCTCGAGTACGGCACGGGCACCCTGGAGATCCACACCGACGACGCTCCCCGCGGTTCGCGCGTCCTGGTCCTGGACGACGTCCTCGCCACGGGCGGGACCCTGGGTGCCACGGCGTCGTTGTTGACGCGCGGCGGGTACAACGTCGCGGGTTTCGGCGTGATCATGGAGCTGACTGCGCTGCGCGGCCGGGCCCAACTGGGTGGGCATCGCGTGCGCGCACTGTTGCGCGTGTGACGGGGGAGTCGCGCGGATCGAGCGGTAGGATAGACGATCGCCGGTTGAGCGACCGGACCCGTCGGCAGTGTGCGTGAGGTGAAGTGCGTGGAGGAATCCGCATCCGTGGAGGTGTCCCGGCAACTGGGGGAGGAACGGCGCTACGTCGCCGAGGCCTACGCCCGGTTGGACGAGTTGCGGCAACTCAATGCGGACGAGTTGCGCCGCGTCCGGACCACGAACTTCGGCGGGGGACACCAGGCGCGCTCCGAACGTGACGCATTCGCCACGCATTACGAGGACCGCCTCACCCAACTCAACTCGGTGGATGAACGTTTGGTCTTCGGTCGCCTGGACACCACCGAGGGGGAGCGGCACTACGTGGGCCGGCTCGGGCTGGCCACGGAGGACCACCGCCGGCTCGTACTGGACTGGCGGGCCCGCGAGGCCGGGGCTTTCTACCAGGCCACCGCCGCCAACCCCATGGACCTGGTGCGTCGACGCCACCTCATCATGGACGGGCGGGAGGTCACCGCCCTCGAGGACGACGTCCTGGATCCGGGTGCCGTCTCCGACGCCGAGGTTGTGCACGGCGAGGGCGCGCTCATCGCGGCCCTGAACTCCGAGCGCACGGGCCGCATGACGGACATCGTCGCCACGATCCAGGCCGAACAAGACCGCATCATTCGCGCCCCGCTGTCCGGGGTGCGCGTGGTCCAGGGTGGCCCGGGTACCGGCAAGACCGCCGTGGCCCTGCACCGTGCCGCGTACTTGTTATACGAACACCGGGAGCGGCTCGCCAAGTCGGGTGTGCTGATCGTGGGTCCGTCGTCGTCGTTCCTGTGGTACATCGAACGCGTGCTTCCGGCGCTCGGGGAGACCGGCGTGGTGATGTCGTCCCTCGCGGACCTCTATCCGGGTGTACACGGCACGGTCGAGACCGACCCCTGGGTGACCCGTTGGAAGTCCGGGCTGCACATGGTGGACGTCATCAAGCGCGCCGTTGCTGACCGTCAGAAGGTTCCCGAGCGCACGCAGTGGCTCACCGTGGACGGCCACCGCGTGCGGCTCGAACCCTCGCTCGTGCGCCGGGCCCGGGAGCGTGCGCGCGCCACGGGCAAGCCGCACAACGAGGCCCGCGAGACGTTCGTGAAGGTCATCGTCAAGGAGCTCGCCCAGAACCTCGGGGACGAGCTCAACGAGAAGGCCGGGACCACGATGGACCGCTCGTACCTCAAGGAGGACCTGCGACAGTCCCGAGAGGTACGCATCGCGCTCAACCTGCTGTGGTTGCCCTTGACACCCCAGCAACTCGTGGCTCAGTTGTTCGCCAAGGAGCACTACCTGCGCTCCGCCGCCCCGCGGCTCTCGGACGCCCAGGTCTCGCGCCTGTTGCGGCCCGTCGACGCGCCGTTGACCGTACCCGACGTCGCCCTGCTGGACGAGGCCGCGGAACTGTTGGGCGACTTCGAGTCCGCCGGTATCAAGGTGCGCGGGGACCGTTCGCTCGAGGAGCGCAAGGCCCAGGAATCGGCGCAGAAGGCGCTCGAGGCCATGGCGGAGGGTTTCGAGGACATCGGTGCCCAGGGCGTCGTCACGGTCGAACAGCTCACGTCTTTCAACGCTGAGGCGCCGCACCGGATGACGGCGGCCGAAGCGGCGTCGTCGGACCGTACGTGGGCGTACGGGCACGTAGTCGTGGACGAGGCGCAGGAACTCTCGCCCATGCAGTGGCGCGTGCTCATGCGCCGGTGCCCCCTGAAGTCCTTCACGGTGGTCGGGGACATCGCCCAGGCGGGGAACGCGGCGGCGGCCCGGACCTGGGACGAGGCGCTCGAGCCGTTCGTGGGGGAGCGCTTCACGCTCGAGGAACTCACGGTCAACTACCGCACCCCGCAACCGATCGCCGACGCCGCGGTGCGGGTCGCGCAGGCTACGGGGATCGCGGTCTCCGATCCCACGGCGGTGCGCGGCGGCGATCCGCCCGTGATCGTGCCGGTGGCCGTCGAGGCGGAGCTGGCCGCGGAGATCGTGGCGCAGGTGCGGCGCGAACTGGAGCGGCTCGCCGGGGGTCTCGTGGGAGTGGTGTGCCCCGGGGGACGTTTGGCCGCGGTGGGTAAGGCCCTGGACGAGGCCTTCCCGGGGCTCGTGGCCGCGGGCATGCGCAGCCTGGACCGGCGGATCATGGTGCTCACCCCGTGGGATGCCAAGGGCCTCGAGTTCGATTCCGTGGTGGTCGTGGAACCCACGGAGATCGCGGACGACCCCGCCGGGGGCCCGGGCAATCTGTACGTGGCCATGACCCGTCCCACCCAGCGGTTGTACCTCGTGGCGGCCCACGGACTGCCCGACGGGATCACCCCGCAACCCGGGGAACCGGGCGCCGGGGACCCCACGGCGGCCTGATAACTTAGTCCACGTGTCAACCACCGATCTCAGCACGCAGCACAACGATCCGTCCTTCTCCTCCCTGTGGGAGGAGCTGAACTGGCGCGGACTCGTCCAGGTCTCCACGGATGCGGAGGCCCTGCAGGAAACGCTCGACGGTGGTCCCATCACGTATTACTGCGGGTTCGACCCCACGGCGTCCTCCCTGCACCTGGGACACATGGTGCAGTTGTTGCTGCTTCGCCGACTCCAACTCGCGGGACACCACCCGATCGGTCTGGTCGGCGGATCCACCGGGCTGATCGGTGATCCGCGGCAGACCTCGGAACGCGTCCTGAACTCGCGCGAGACCGTGGCCGAATGGGTAAATCTGCTGCGCGAACAGGTCCAGCGGTTCCTGTCCTTCGAGGGGGACAATCCCGCGCGCATGGTCAACAACCTGGACTGGACGTCCCAGCTGTCCGCGATCGATTTCCTGCGGGACATCGGCAAGAACTTCCGCGTGGGCACCATGATCAAGAAGGACATCGTGGCCAAGCGGTTGAACTCGGAAGAGGGGATCTCCTACACCGAGTTCAGCTACCAGATCCTGCAGGGACTGGACTTCCTCAACCTGTACCGGCAGTACGACTGCGTCCTGCAGACCGGCGGTTCCGACCAGTGGGGCAACCTCACCTCCGGCACCGACCTGGTGCGCAAGGCCGAGGGTGCCACGGTGCACGCGATCGGCACGCCGCTGATCACCAACTCGGACGGCACCAAGTTCGGGAAGTCGGAGGGCAATGCCATCTGGCTGGATCCGGAACTGACCTCGCCCTACGCTTTCTACCAGTTCTGGCTCAACACCGCGGACGCGGACGTGGCGGATCGACTCAAGGTCTTCACCTTCCGCACCCGCGAGGAGATCGCGGAACTGCAGCGTCTCACCGAGGAGGAACCCTTCCGGCGTGAGGCCCAGAAGGTCCTGGCTTCGGACGTCAACACCCTGGTGCACGGGCCCGAGGCCACGCGCAAGGCGATCGAGGCGTCCGCCGCCGTGTTCGGCAAGGGTTCCTTCGAGGACCTGGACGAAGACACGCTCGCGGCGGTCGCGGCAGAGCTGCCCCACGCGGAGGTCGCACCGGGTGAGCACGCCGTGGTGGATCTGCTCGTGGCCACGGGCCTGGCGGAATCCAAGTCCGCCGCGCGGCGCACGCTCAAGGAGGGCGGTGCTTCCGTCAACAACCGCAAGCTCTCGGGGGAGGACGCCACCCTGACCGCGGACGACCTGTTGCACGGTCGGTTCGCGCTGCTGCGCCGGGGCAAGAAGAACCTGGCAGCCGTCACGGTCGGGAGCTGATCGTCGGGCACCGGGTCCCCGTCGGGCCCTGGTCACATACCCCGGGCATGGACGCCCGGAACCGCCGCACGGCGGAGCACCCGCGAGCCGGGGCCAGCGTTTTGCGCCGGTCCCGGCTCGTGTGTAATGTATTCCGAGTCGCCGCGGCGAGGAACCGAGAAGGAACCGGAGCCGCGGGGTGACCAGCAAAGATCAGCCCGACACGTCGGACCTCGTTCATGCTATGGTTGCCTGGCATTCGGCAGCGCGAAGCGAATCGGCTTGAACAGTCAAGTTGACACGCCGAGCAACGCGGAACTAAGCTTGATGAGTCGCATTGCGGCGGACCGAAAGAGGTTCGATCCGAGAGGCAACTATCAAAATCGTCGATCGGCCCCGAGCGGCTCGATCGAATAACCGACCGTTGTGGCCCTGGTGAGGGGTCTTGT
>NZ_JAUZUS010000018.1:0-22075 GCF_031844145.1 Kocuria sp. PD6 | reverse complement strand
GGTAAAAGGTCGTTACCCAATTGGGGTTAGGTATGCCTGAGTTTGTTGAGGGTGCACTCACCAGAATAGGAAAACAATATTTGATCTAATGGTTCGAGTGAGCTTGCGACCCCGTCGTCGGCTCATCGCAGATGCGCGCGGGGCGTGTGTGCTCACTCACTGCGCGGTGGGGCTCAGAGTTTCCGGGGCCGCTCGAATTATCTCGACAATTTACAGGAGTAATCCCGACAATGAATATACCGCGAATCCCGCGATGAATGCCATCAGGAAATTCTTGCTCACCGCGTTCACGATCACGGAAATCACCGCCGCGAGAATCAATCGGCTCAACTGCACCCCGGAATCGGCCTCCAGCAATGTATAGGCGACCAGGATCAACATGAGTCCCGCGGGGAGCAGGGTGGAGATCTCCCGCAGGTCCTCGCGATCGCGGAACCGATGGGCCAACAACACGGGGAACAGGCGCAACGAATAGGTCACAGCGGCGCACACGACGATGGCTGCGAGCATCTCAGGCGCCGCCTTCCGCGGTCTGGGGCGAACGACCGTGCCGTGGGCGTTTGACGAGCACGACGCATAGCACCGCGTAGCACAGCATGGCACCGAGTAGGAACAGGTCGCGGGGCAGCAGCAGCCCCACCGCAATGGAGGCGAGGGCAGCGAGCACGATCATCACGCGCTGCGAGGCCGCGCTCAGGGCGCTCACGAACAACAGGGTGAACAACCCGGTCAGTGCGAAGTCGAAACCGTCGAACGATTCCGGGATGAGTCCGCCGGCCACGGCTCCGACCGCGGCACCGAAGACCCAGTAGAACTGGGAGATGCCCTGGATCAGCATGAGCTCGTGCTGCGTGGTGGGGCGCACGCCGCTGTTGATCAGCGCATAGGCCTCGTCGGTCAGGGCATAGGGGCCGTAGAACTTGGCGAAGGGCGAACGCAGCAGGTGGGTGGGATAGGAGAAGCCGTAGAAGATGTGTCGGCTGTTGACCAGCAGAGTGGTCACGGCGATCTGTAGCAGGCCCGCTCCCGCCGAGACCAATCCCACGAGCAGGAACTCGATCGAGCCCGCGAAGACCACGAGAGCCGTGAGGGGCGCCAGGTAGGGAGCGAACCCCAGCGAGACCGCATAGGCGCCGAAGGCCATCCCGAGCGGCAGGTATCCCATGGCCACGGGAACCGTGACGCGCACCGCCCACGCCACCGTCCCCTTGTCCGAACTCATGCGTTCCACTCCCATCCGCCACCGCTGCGCCACGTGGCCGAGGGCCACGTTAGTGGCTGGGGTGACACGTGGGCGCTTATGCGTGACCGGCACGTCTGTAATGTGACTCATATGACACCCCGTTATGAAACTCCCGAACAGCTCGTGGCCACCCCACGGCTCACCGGATTGAGCGGACACCGGAACGGCCCGGTGATCGCCCTGCGGCAGGAACTGTCCTCAGACGGTAAGCGCTACGTCAAACACGCGTGGTCGGTACCCCGCCCGACCGACGGCGATCGTGCACCTGTCCCCCTGACCTCCGGCGATCACGGAGTCCAAGAGGTGTGCCCGGCGCCGTCGGGAGAGCTCTACTTCACGTCCGACCGACCCATGGACGGGGACCACGAGAAGCGCTCCCGGTTGTGGTTGCTCCCCGAACGGGGCGACGCCCGCATGGTGCTGGACATGCCCGAGGGCATCTCGGACCCCAAGCTGGGCGGGGACATGCTGTTCTTCCTCTCGGGCATGTACCCGAGTGCCAAGGGTGCGGCGGACGAGCTCGCCCGCAACCGTGAACTGCACGAATTGCGTGAGGAATCCGGGGCGAGTCCCATGCTCTACGAGCGCGCGCCGTTCCGGTATTGGGACCACGATCTCCCAGCCGCCGAGACCGCCCTGTGGTTCGTGGACACCGCCGCGCTCGCCGAGTCCCGGGACGCGGGGGAGGCCGTGCGCCGCGTGGACCTGCCCGCCGGGCGGTTGACGCGCTACTCGGTCGCCCCGGACGGCACCTGGCTGATCGCACAGTTGACCGCGTGGTTGCCGGAGGGCTGGGAACGGTCCCAGCTGTGGCGGGTGCCGATCACGGCAGACGGCGCCGGTCAGGCCGAACTGTTCCGGGACGCCACCGAGGAGGACTGGTGGGAGCCCGGGCCCGTCTCCCCGGACGGCAGCCGGGTCGTCCTGGAGCGGGACGTCGTGTGGCGCGACGGCGTCAACCTGCAGATCTCGCTGTGGGTCCACGACTTGCGCACGGGTCGGGACACGGAAGTGGTGCCCACAGACGAATACTGGGCGGGGGAATCCCGGTGGATCGATGACGACTCCTTCGTGTGCACGTCCGACTATCAGGGCCGGGGGATCGTGCTACGGGTCACGTGCCCGCGGGGCGGGGACTCCTCGATCGACGTCCTGGCCGGCGGTGCCGAGCAGCCGTGGACCTATTGCGCGGTCCACCCCGTGGGGGACGCGTTCTACGGTCTGCGGGCCACCTACGACCACCCCCTCGAGGCGGTGACGTGGTCCGGTCGGGAGTTCTGCGCCGAGCCCACCCGGATCGACGGTCTCGTGCCCGACGACGCCGTCCCCGGCCGCCTCGAGGAGGTCACCACGACCGCCGAGGACGGGACGAGCATCCGCGCGTGGCTCGCGCTGCCCGAGGGGGAAGGAACCGAACACCCGTTGCTCGTGTTCGTTCACGGTGGGCCGTGGGCGTCCAACAACCAGTGGAGCTGGCGTTGGAATCCGTGGCCGTTCGTGGCCCGCGGTTATGCCGTGCTGTTCCCGGACCCGGCCATCTCCACGGGTTACGGACAGGCCATGATCGACCGCGGTCAGCAGGAGCTCGGCGGGGCGCCGTTCACGGACGTGATGGCCCTCGTGGAGGCCACGACGCAGCGGGCGGACATCGATGCCCAGCGCCAAGCCCTGCTGGGCGGTTCCTACGGCGGGTACATGGCCAACTGGGTGGCCACCCAGACGGCGGACCGGTTCCGGTGCATCGTGACCCACGCGTCCCTGTGGAACTTGGACTCCATGGGTGCCACCACGGACAACACCGAGTGGCGTGAGGCCATGGGCCCGGCCCAGGCCGCCGTGTACTCACCGCACCGGTTCGTGGACCGGATCCAGGTCCCCATGCTCGTGATCCACGGGGACAAGGACTACCGGGTCCCGATCTCCCAGGGCATCGAGCTGTGGTCCGATCTGCAGCTGCGCACCCGGGTGGAGGGCCACCGGTTCCTGTACTTCCCGGACGAGAACCACTGGATCCTCAAGCCGGCCAACTCGCGGGCGTGGTACGAGACCGTGCTCGCGTTCCTGGCCGAACACGTGCTGGATGAGGAATGGCAGCGCCCCGAACTGCTCGGCTGAGTACACGGGAGACATGCATCACGTGTGCTCCGGGTGGTGGCGGAGGGGAGTAGAATCGCCACGATTCCCCTCTGCATCCACTCATGAAGAGAGACCTGTGCATGTCTGAAACCACCACCCAGCGCGCCGATCTGCGCAACGTGGCCATCGTGGCCCACGTTGACCACGGCAAGACCACCATCGTCGATGCCATGCTCCAGCAGACGAACGCGTTCTCCAGCCACGGAGAGGTCGAGGAACGGGTCATGGACTCGGGCGACCTGGAGCGGGAGAAGGGCATCACCATCCTGGCCAAGAACACCACGGTGTTCTACGACGGCCCCGCGGCCAACGGTGAGACCATCACGATCAACGTGATCGACACCCCGGGTCACGCCGATTTCGGTGGCGAGGTGGAGCGCGGTCTGTCCATGGTGGACGGCGTCGTGCTGCTCGTGGACGCCTCCGAGGGCCCGCTGCCCCAGACCCGGTTCGTGCTGCGCAAGGCCCTCGAGGCCAAGCTGCCCGTGATCGTCGTCGTCAACAAGGTGGACCGCCCGGACGCCCGGATCGACGAGGTCGTCTCCGACACCATGGACCTGCTGCTGGGCCTGGCCTCGGACATCGCCGAGGACCACCCGGACCTGGACCTGGACGCCGTCCTGGACGTGCCCGTGGTCTACGCCTCCGGCAAGGCCGGCCGTGCCTCCACCGACCAGCCCGGCAACGGCGAACTGCCGGACAATGAGGACCTCGAGCCGCTGTTCCGCACCATCATCGAGCACATCCCCGCGCCGTCCTACAACCCGGACGGCGTGCTGCAGGCGCACGTGACCAACCTGGACGCCTCCCCGTTCCTGGGTCGCCTGGCCCTGCTGCGCATCTTCAACGGGACGCTGAAGAAGGGCCAGACCGTGGCGTGGGCGCGTCACGACGGAACCCTCAAGAGCGTGCGCATCTCCGAACTGCTGGCCACCAAGGGCCTGGACCGGGTGCCCGCGGAGAGCGCCGGGCCCGGTGAGATCGTGGCCGTGGCCGGGATCGAGGACATCACCATCGGTGAGACCCTCACGGACCTCGAGAACCCCGAGCCGCTGCCGCTGATCACGGTGGACGATCCCGCGATCTCCATGACCATCGGGATCAACACGTCGCCCTTGGCCGGACGCGTCAAGGGGGCCAAGGTCACCGCGCGCCAGGTCAAGGACCGCCTGGACAAGGAGCTCATCGGTAACGTCTCGCTGCGCGTGCTGCCCACCCAGCGCCCGGACGCGTGGGAGGTGCAGGGCCGCGGTGAGCTGGCCCTGGCCATCCTCGTGGAGCAGATGCGCCGCGAGGGCTTCGAGATCACCGCGGGCAAACCACAGGTGGTCACCAGGACCGTGGACGGCAAGGTGCACGAGCCCTACGAGCACATGACGATCGATGCTCCGGACGAGTTCCTGGGTGCGATCACCCAGCTCATGGCCGCGCGCAAGGGCCGCATGGAGGGCATGAGCAACCACGGCACCGGGTGGGTGCGCATGGAGTTCAAGGTCCCCTCGCGCGGTCTGATCGGCTTCCGCACCAAGTTCCTCACGGAGACCCGTGGCGCGGGCATCGCGTCCTCCTACGCGGACGGCTACGAGCCGTGGGCCGGGGAGATCGAGTACCGCACCAACGGTTCCATGATCGCGGACCGCGCCGGTGTGGTCACCCCGTACGCCATGATCAACCTGCAGGAGCGCGGCTCGTTCTTCGTGGAGCCCACCTCCGAGGTCTACGAGGGCATGATCGTGGGTGAGAACTCCCGCGCGGACGACATGGACGTGAACATCACCAAGGAGAAGAAGCTCACCAACATGCGCTCGTCCACGGCGGACAGCTTCGAGAACCTCACGCCCCCGCGCAAGCTCACGCTCGAGGAGTCCCTCGAGTTCGCGCGCGAGGACGAGTGCGTGGAGGTCACCCCGGAGGCCATCCGCATCCGCAAGGTGGTCCTGGACGCCAACGAGCGCCTCAAGGTCGCCCGGCAGCGGGCGCGCGCCTGATCGTGGCCGATCCTCGATACCCGGGCGGGGGACACGCGACCGAGGGGGCGGTGGAGACACTGCTCCCCGGGGGCGTGGACCCCGCCCGGGCTCGTGTGTTGTGGGTGCACGCCCACCCGGACGACGAAGCCATCGTCACGGGCGTATCCATCGGGTACTACGGCGCGCTGGGCGCCACCACGGTGTTGCTGACCATGACGCGCGGCGAACGCGGTGAGGTTATCCCGCCCGCCCTGCGTCATCTCGAGGTGGGCCAACCCGGGTGCCCGGACACCGACGGCACCGCGCTGGGGCTCTACCGCGTGGGTGAGCTCGACGCCGCCGCGGCCGCCATGGGGCTCGCGGACCGGTTCTTCGCGGGGGAGCCCCCCGCCCACGATCCCACCGAGGGTTTCGCCAACGGCGCGGACAAGTACGTGGATTCCGGGATGAGCTGGGGGCCCGACGGCCGCCCGCAGCCCGCCGAGGACGTCTCACCCGCAGCGCTCACGGCGGCGGATCCGCAGGAGGCCGCCGCCCACGTGGCCGCAGCTATCCGTGCGGTGCGTCCCCACGCCGTGATCACGTACGACGACGACGGCGGGTACGGTCACCCGGACCACGTGGCCACGCACGGGGTCACGCTGCGCGCCGTGGACCTCGCAGCGTCAGCACCGGACACCGCCCACGACGCGTGGGACGTCCCCCTGACGTGGGGGATCGAGAGCGACGTGAACCCCTCGGACGAACGGCCGCAAGCGGCGATCCACGGTGATCTGGCGGTGAAGCGCGCCGCAATGGCGGCGCACGCCACACAGATCACCCTGGGCGAGGACCCGCAGGGCACCACGTACGAGCTGTCCAACGGCGTGCCGCAGACCCTCAGTGCCACCGAGACGTTCCGCCTGTTACGCCGGGGCGGATAATGAGCGCGTCCGGACTGCGCCGCACCGCCCCGTGGGAGAGCGCCCCGGCCGTGCAGACCGCCGGCGACCACGCGCCCGGGGGAGCCGAGAAGCAACGGCCGGGAGCGGCGTCGTCGTTGGTGACGGCACTGCTCACGGGACTCGTGGCGGGAGCGGTGGCCACGGCCATGCACGCCAACATCTGGTACCTGGACGGCTGGTGGCTCCCGTGGGGGCTCGTATTCTCCGGGGCGCTGCTGCTGTGCGCGAGCGTGTGGTGCGGTACCGCGACCCGGCGCGTGTGGGCGGCTGCCGTCCCAGGGCTCGTGACGTACGTGATCGCCTGGGCCACCGCGTACCTGCGAGAGGGCTCGGCGCTCGTGGTCACCACATGGGCCGAGCCCGTGGGGATCGTGGGGTTGCTGTGGTTCGCCGTGATCTTCGTGGCGGTCATGGCCTCCGTGATTGTTACGGGGCATTGGCTGGTGCGCTCGCGGGCGCGGTAGCCTCGAATGCCCGCCGCTAGAATGGTCGAGGACTTGGGAACAGAAGGAGAGGTTCGTCAACCGTGACTTACGTAATTGCGCAGCCGTGCGTGGATGTCAAGGACAAGGCCTGCGTGGAGGAATGTCCCGTGGACTGCATCTACGAGGGCGAGCGATCCCTGTACATCCACCCGGACGAGTGTGTGGACTGCGGTGCGTGCGAACCGGTGTGCCCCGTGGAGGCCATCTACTACGAGGACGACCTCCCCGAGGAATGGGCCGAGTACTACAAGGCGAACGTGGAGTTCTTCGACGATCTGGGCTCTCCGGGTGGGGCCGCCAAGCTCGGCAACACCCACAAGGACCACCCCATGATCGCGGAACTGCCCCCGCAGAACCAGGACTGATCCGGTGAGCGTGGCCCGCGGATTCGGTCTGAACCTGCCCGACTACCCCTGGAACTCCCTCGCGCCGTACCGCCGGACCGCGCAGGAGCACCCGGATGGTGTGGTGGACCTGTCCATCGGGACCCCGGTGGACCCCACGCCGCTCGTGATCCAGGATGCACTCGCCGCCGCCGCGGACGCCCCCGGGTATCCCACGACGCACGGGACCCCCGCGCTGCGGGAGGCCGTGGCCGCGTGGTTCGCCGATCGTCGCGGTGTGCCCGATCTGGACCCGGACGCCGTGATGCCCACGGTGGGGTCCAAGGAACTCGTCGCGTGGCTGCCGCTGTTGCTGGGTCTAGGCCCGGGCGACGTCGTAGTGCGTCCCGTGGTCGCCTACCCCACGTACGACATCGGGGCGCAGATCGCCGGCGCCGAGGCCGTGGCCGCGGACTCGCTGGACGAGCTCGAGCCCTCGGTGCGCGAGCGCGTGCGCATGGTGTGGGTCAACTCGCCGGGCAATCCCACGGGCATCGTGCGGGACGCGCAGAGTCTCAAGCGGCTCGTGGACCAGGCCCGCTCGCAGGGGGCCGTGGTGGTCTCCGACGAATGCTACGCCGAGCTCGGCTGGGGTCAGTGGGATCCCGCACGCGGTGGCGAACCCGTGCCGTCCGTCCTGGACCCGCGCGTGAGCGGCGGGGACACGTCCCTGCTGTTCAGCGCGTACTCGCTGTCCAAGCAGTCGAACCTCGCGGGCTACCGCGCGGCGTTCCTCACGGGTGACCCCGCGCTGATGCCCTCGCTCATCAACTCGCGCAAGCACGCCGGGATGATCGTGCCCTATCCCGTGCAGGAAGCCATGCGTGTGGCCCTGGGGGACACCGCGCACGTGACGGCGCAGAAGAACCTCTACCGGCAGCGGCGCGAGGCACTCAAGCCCGCCGTGGAGGCCTTCGGGCTCACGATCGAGCATTCCGAGGCCGGCCTGTACCTGTGGGCCACCGCCGGTGAGGACACGTGGGACACCGTGGAACGCTTCGCCCGCCTGGGCATCGTGGTGGGCCCCGGGACCTTCTACGGGGACGCCGGGCACGGCTACGTGCGGCTGTCCCTGACCGCGAGCGACGAGCACATGGCGGCCGCCGTGCAACGGCTCTCAGGCGCCGTCTGAGCCCGCCGCACACGGGTGGGCAAGTGGAATCCCGATCACACCAACGGGTAGGTTGGTGGGGAATGACATCGTGTTCCCGCCCGGTGCGCACCGACCCGAACCGCCACGACGGCGTGGGGGTGAACCGCACCGCGAACCCGTCGTGGAACACCTAGCGAACCGTGAAGGACACATCATGGCAGAGGCCAAGAAGTCCACCGACAAGGTGGAGCTGAACTACGAGAAGGGCAAGTCCCTCGAGCTCCCCGTGCTGGAGGTGACCGAGGGCAACAAGGGCTACGGCGTGGGCTCCCTGCTCAAGGAGACCGGCAACGTCAGCTTCGACCCCGGGTTCGTGAACACCGCGAACACGCGCTCCACGGTGACCTACATCGATGGCGCCCAGGGCATCCTGCGCTATCGCGGCTACCCCATCGAGGAGCTTGCGGAGCACTCCAACTTCCTGGAGACCGCCTACCTGCTGATCTACGGCGAGCTTCCCACGCGTGAGCAGTACGAGGACTTCCAGCACCGCATCACCACGCACACCATGGTGCACGAGGACATCAAGATGTTCTTCAACGGCTTCCCCCGCTCCGCGCACCCCATGCCCGTGCTGTCCTCGGCCGTGTCCGCGCTGTCCACCTTCTACTCGGACTCCCTGGACCCGTTCAACAAGGAGCAGGTGGAGATCTCCACCATCCGCCTGCTCGCAAAGGTCCCCACTCTGGCCGCGTACGCGTACAAGAAGTCCGTGGGCGAGCCGCAGCTGTACCCCCACAACAACCTCAACTACGCGGAGAACTTCCTGCGCATGTGCTTCGGTGTGCCCGCCGAGGACTACGAGGTGGACCCGGTGGTCGCCAAGACCCTGGACATCCTGTTCATGCTGCACGCGGACCACGAGCAGAACTGCTCCACCTCCACGGTGCGCCTGGTGGGTTCCTCCCACGCCAACATGTTCGCGTCCGTCTCCGCGGGCATCAACGCCCTCTACGGCCCGCTGCACGGCGGTGCCAATGAGGCCGTGCTGGCCATGCTGGACCAGATCCAGAACCGTGGGCTCTCCGCGGACGAGTTCATGGAGAAGGTCAAGAACAAGGAGGACGGCGTCCGCCTCATGGGGTTCGGGCACCGTGTCTACAAGAACTACGATCCCCGTGCCCGCATCATCAAGGGCTACGCGCACGACGTCCTGGCCAAGATGGGCGGCAACAACGAGCTGCTGGACCTGGCCATCGGCCTGGAGGAGAAGGCCCTCGCGGACGACTACTTCGTGGAGCGCAAGCTCTACCCGAACGTGGACTTCTACACGGGATTGATCTACAAGGCCATGGGCTTCCCCGAGAAGATGTTCACCGTGCTCTTCGCGATCGGCCGCCTGCCCGGCTGGATCGCGCAGTGGCGCGAGATGATCGAGGACCCCGAGACCAAGATCGGCCGCCCCCGCCAGCTCTACGTGGGCGAGGGTGAACGCCACTACCCGACCGCCAACTGAGTTCCCCGGTCAAACCGACGAGCCCCGATCACCGTTCGGTGATCGGGGCTCGTTCGTCGGTGCGGGGCGGTGACGCGCGGCGGCTCCGGAGGGCCGGGCCGACGTCAGCGCGCGCCGCGCCCGCTACCCGACGACGCCGCCGCTCGGCTCAGCCGTCGTAACCGTTCGGGTTGTTCTTCTGCCAGTTCCAGTGGTCCCGGCACATGGTGTCGATGTCCCGGTCCGCGGACCAGCCCAGATCGGCGAGGGCGGAGGCGGGATCGGCGTAGGACACAGCGGCGTCGCCGGGGCGGCGCGGGGCGATCTCGTAGCGGATCTCCCGGCCCGAGGCCTTCTGGAATGCCTCGCGGACCTCCAGCACGGAGTAGCCGCGGCCGGTGCCCAGGTTCCACACGTGCACGCCGTGGTCCCGGCTGATCCGGTCCAGGGCACGTAGGTGTCCGTCCGCGAGGTCCACCACGTGGATGTAGTCGCGCACGCCGGTGCCGTCCGGGGTGGGGTAGTCGTCGCCGAAGACCATGAGCTTCTCGCGCCGGCCCACGGCCACCTGCGCGACGAACGGCATGAGGTTGTTGGGGATCCCCGAGGGGTCCTCACCGATCCGCCCGGACTGGTGCGCGCCCACGGGGTTGAAGTAGCGCAGCAGGGCCACGGACCAGCGGTCATCGGAGGCCGCGAGGTCCGCAAGCATGTCCTCGATGTGTTCCTTGGTACGGCCGTACGGGTTCTGCGCGTCCATGGACAGCTTCTCGGTCAGCGGCATGGTCTCCGGGGCGCCGTACACGGTGGCCGAGGACGAGAACACGATGCTGCGGCACCCGTTCTCCTCCATGGCCCACAACAGGTTCACGGTCCCGCTGACGTTGTTCGTGTAGTACCACAGCGGCTTCTGCGCCGATTCCCCCACGGCCTTGAGCCCCGCGAAGTGGATCACGGCGTCCGGGCGGTGCTGCGCGAACACGCGGTCCAGACCCTCGCGGTCCAGCAGGTCCACCTCTTCGAACGCCGCGACGTCGCGTCCGGCGAGTTCCGCCACCCGCTCGAGCGACGTCTTGGTCGAATTGGACAGGTTGTCCAGGACGACGACGTCGTGCCCCGCCTCGAGCAGCGCCAGAACCGTGTGCGAGCCGATGTACCCGGTTCCCCCGGTGACAAGAATCTTCATGGTCCCCACCTTATCCAGTGGACCTCACGAAAACGCGCGGCCGGGCCCGCGAGCTGCGGGACCCGGCCGAGCGGCGTCGTCGTCGCGATCCGTGGACGCGCGACGGCGGGGATCAATTGGCGTGCAGTGCGGCGTTGAGCTCCACCGTGCTGCCCTGGCGGGGCAGCGCCTCCACGGCGCCGTTGGTGGAGTTGCGGCGGAACAGCAGGTTGTTCACGCCGGAGAGCTCGGACGCCTTGACCACGCGGGGTTCGGCGCCGCCCTCGATGAGGCTCACGCGGGTACCGGCGGTGACATACAGGCCGGCCTCGACGACGCAGTCGTCACCCAGGGAGATGCCCACGCCCGCGTTGGCGCCCAGCAGGCAGCGCTGGCCCAGCGTGATCCGCTGCTTGCCGCCGCCAGACAGCGTGCCCATGATGGATGCGCCGCCGCCCACGTCCGTGTGGTCCTGGACCACGACGCCGGCGGAGATCCGGCCCTCAACCATGGCCTCGCCGAGCGTGCCGGCGTTGAAGTTCACGAACCCCTCGTGCATCACGGTGGTGCCCTCGCCCAGGTAGGCACCGAGGCGCACGCGGTCCGCGTCACCGATGCGCACACCGGAGGGCACCACGTAATCGACCATGCGCGGGAACTTGTCCACGCCGAGCACGGTCACGGTCCCGCTGGCGCGCAGGCGCAGCAGGGAGCGGGTCAGTTCCTCCGCGAGCACGGGACCGCGGCTGGTCCACGCCACGTTCGCGAGCTTGCCGAAGACGCCGTCCAGGTTGAGGGTGTTGGGCCGCACCAAGCGGTGGGACAGCAGGTGCAGGCGCAGGTAGGCGTCCGCGGCGTCCTGGGGTGCCTCGTCCAGGTTGATCACGGTGGTCACGATCTCGGAGCGCACGTTGCGATCCGGGTCCGTGGTGGCGGCCACGCGCAGATCCGCCTCGTAGCTCGTATCCGGGTTGGCGCTCAGGCTCGGCGCAGGGTAGAAGACGTCCAGCACGGTCCCCTCCCGCTCGCCGGAGTCCACCACGGTGGCCAGCCCCACTCCGGAGGCGATACGGGAATTCTCGGTGCTCTCGCTCGTTGAAGTCATGGGCCCATCCTAAAAGATGCCCCGTGACCCGGTGGTAGATGACCCGACCCGCGCGGCTCGTCAATGAGGCCCCGCGGCAGCCGACCGCGACGCCCACTGCGGGGCGCAGGGGCAAACTGTAGGCTGGCACGCATGAGTTCAGACGCTTCCGTGACCCTCGACCTCACCATGGATCCCGCGGATCTGACCGCCGCGCTCGTGGACGTGGAGTCCGTGTCCGATCACGAGGGCCCCCTGGCCGACGCCGTCGAAACAGCCCTGCGCGCTCTGCCCCATCTCAGTGTCCACCGGGACGGGGACACCGTGATCGCCCGCACGGACCGCGGCCGAGACGAACGCGTGATCCTCGCCGGCCACCTGGACACCGTGCCCCTGCCCACCGTGGAGGGATCGCTGGGCGGGGTCCCGGCCACGCGGCGTCGGGAAGCGGACGGGGACGTGATCTACGGCCGCGGCACCACCGACATGAAGGGCGGTGTGGCCGTCCAACTGGTGCTCGCGCACGAACTCACCGAGCCCAACCGGGACGTCACCTACGTGTTCTACGACCACGAAGAGGTCTCGAGCGATGCGAGCGGGCTGGGCCGCGTGATGCGCAACAGCCCCGAACTGCTCGAGGCGGACTTCGCGGTGCTGCTCGAACCGACCAACGGGACCGTGGAGGGCGGGTGCAACGGCACCATGCGTTTCCGGATCACGACCCACGGCAAGGCCGCCCACTCCGGGCGCTCGTGGATCGGGGAGAACGCGATCCACAAGCAGGCGGACGTCCTGGCCCGGTTGAGCGCGTACGAGGCGCGCACCGTGACTGTGGAGGGCCTCGACTACCGTGAAGGGCTCAATGCGATCCGGATCGGCGGGGGAGTCGCGGGCAACGTGATCCCGGACACCGCGTGGGTCGAGGTCAACTACCGCTTCGCCCCGGACAAGTCCCTCGAGCAGGCACAGGACCACATGTGCGAGGTCTTCACCGGGTACGAGCTCGAGTGGCAGGACCTCTCGCCGGCGGCCCGTCCCGGGCTGGACCGGCCCTCCGCCGCGCAGTTCGTGGCCGCCGTGGGGCGGGAGCCCATGCCCAAGTACGGCTGGACCGACGTCGCCCGCTTCTCGGAGGCCGGGGTGCCTGCCGTGAACTTCGGCCCCGGGGACGCCCTGCTCGCCCACACCGACGACGAGCACGTGTTCGATGACGCCGTCCGGGCCTGCCACCGTGCGCTCGCGTCCTGGTTGTCCTGAGCGCGGGGTGATCGGGTATCCGATCCGAGGCGGGGGAGGTTGGCTCGAGTACTCACCGCGTTGCATGCCGCAGGGGAGTTCTGCGGCGTCGTGCAGCACGAGAACGTAGCCTGGTGGGCATGCACACCCCTGAGACACCGCACGAACGTTCCCTACCCCCCGAGCGTCACAAGGGGCCGGTGGTGCTGCGCCGCAAACAGCTGCATCGGCGCACGTCCGACCAGCGTTTCCTGGACCAGCGCCCCGCCGAACCGGACGACTTCACCCGCACCGACCCGTGGCGTGTCCTGCGGATCCAGGCGGAGTTCGTTGAAGGCTTCGACGCACTCGCGAACCTGGGCCCCGCCGTCTCGGTCTTCGGGTCGGCGCGCACCGCGCCGGGGCACCCGGAGTACGAGCTCGCGCGCGAGCTGGGCCGGGAAATCGGCAAGGCCGGCTACGCCGTGGTCACGGGCGGCGGCCCCGGCGTGATGGAGGCCGCGAACAGGGGAGCGGTGGACGTGGGCGCGCACTCGGTAGGGATCGGCATCGAGCTGCCCCACGAACAGCGCCTCAATGACTGGGTGGACCTGGGCATCAACTTCCGCTACTTCTTCGCGCGCAAGACCATGTTCGTGAAGTACAGCCAAGGCTTCGTGGCGCTGCCGGGCGGCTTCGGTACGCTCGACGAACTCTTCGAGGCACTGACCCTCGTGCAGACGGGCAAGATCACGCGTTTCCCGGTGATCCTGGTGGGCACGGACTACTGGGGCCCGTTACTGGACTGGATCACCACCACGCTGGTGGCCGACGGCAAGGTCTCCACCGCGGACCTCGAACTGTTCCGGGTCACGGACAGCGTGGCCGAGGTCGTGGAGATCCTCACCGCGGTCCACGCCGACGACGACGGCATCCCGGTCTCCGACCCCGCCCCGGGTGCCTCTCCCGTCCCGGGGAAGGCAGCGGTCGACGCCGCGGCGCCCGGTTCCGGGGGCGACGACGCCGCTCCCGCGGATGGCGCCCCCGGTTCCGGCGCGTGAGTTCCACGGCGGTGGCGGACCCCGCGCGCAGCGCGCACGACTCCCGTGCGGGGAGGATGCGTCGACTGTGGGCGGCGGCTCCGTGGTGGCTCGCCGTGCTCGTGGTCTACGGGGTGTCGCGGGTCTGGGGCTGGGCGGTGTTCACGGTCGTGGGTGCCCAACAGGGTCCCGGGCCGTGGGGCAACGGCGCCCTGGGGTACCTGGATTTCGTGAACACGTGGGACGCCGACTGGTACCACACCATCTTCCGGGAGGGGTATCCGTTCCAGGTGCCCCGGGACTCGCTGGGCACGGTGTCCGAGAACGCGTGGGCGTTCTACCCCGTGTTCCCGCTGCTCGTGCGCGGCATCGACGCACTGACCGGGACCGGGTGGGCCGTCACGGCCGCCACGGTGTCCCTCGTGGCCGGTTTCGGTGCGGCCCTGGTGTTCTACCGACTGGTGTGCCAAGCACCCGTGATGGCCGGGCCCCACACTCCCGGGGGCGTCTCACGCCCGGCACTGTGGGCCGTGGCTGTGTTCGCGTTCAACCCCGTGGCACCCGTGCTGCAGACCCCGTACGCCGAGGCGCTGAGCATGCTGTTCTTGCTGAGCGCCATGCTGTGCGTCGTGCGGGACCGGCCCGTGTGGGTCACCGTGTTCGTGGTGGCGCAGGCACTGACCCGACCCACGGGCGTGGCCCTGGCCGCGGCGCTGGGGGTGTGGTGGTTGTGGCGCAGCGTGGGGGACGTGCTCGCGCGACGTCGGGCGTGGTACCGGTGCCTGGACCGCTGGCTCGTGGTGGCGCTGATCGCGTGTGCTGCCGCCCTCGCGTGGCCGGCCATCGCGTGGGCCGTCACGCGGGAGCCCACGGCCTACACCGAGACGGAGGCCGCCTGGCGCGGGAGCCAGCACGTGATCCCCGTGCTGCCGTGGTTCCACGAGGCCACCGATCTGCTGGGCCCGATCGCCGGACTCGTCGCTCCCGTGGTGCTCGTGGCGGCGGTCGTGATGCTGTTGCGCTCGGACACGGTCAAGCGGGCCCTGCCGTTCTTTGTCCGTGTGTGGATCGCGGCCTACGGGTGCTATCTGCTGCTCGTGCTCAACCCGCAGAGCTCCACGTTCCGGTTGCTGTTGCCGTGGGCGCCGCTCGCCGCCGCCCTGGTGCACGTGAGCGACTCGCGCGCCTATCGGGTGCTGCTCGTGATCTTCGGGGCAGTGCTGCAGATCGTGTGGGTCGGGTGGCTGTGGCACTGGAAGCAACTACCCGGCGGTGGCGACTACCCGCCGTGACCCCGCGCGGCGGCCCATGCCGCAGGCGCTGTCCACGCACGCGCTGTGCGCTACGGCACAGATGGTTCCGAGCGCTCCCGGGTCGTGTGCCGGGTCACGGTACTGGCTGAGCGTTCGATAAGATAGCGAGCGTAAGTACTCACGAAGAGGAGCTCATAAATGGCGGCCATGAAGCCGAGGACGGGTGACGGACCCATGGAGGTCACCAAAGAAGGACGCAGTCTGATCATGCGGGTCCCCCTGGAAGGCGGAGGGCGTCTGGTGGTGGAACTCAAGTCGGACGAGGCCGCGGAATTGCGCGAGTGCTTGGCTTCGGTGACGCAGTAGCACCGACACCCCCCCCACGCCCGTATCGCGAGGGCCCCTCACATCGAGTGAGGGGCCCTCGCGACGTTCGGGGCTCAGAACGCCCAGTGGCTCCCGAGGGTGAGCCCCGCGGCCACCGCGAGCAGACTCCACAGGACGGTTCCGAGCACCGACACCACCGCGGCCCCGGCACGTTGTTCTCGCGCGAGCCGTACGGCGTCCACCATGGCCGTGGAGAACGTGGTGTAGCCACCGCACAGCCCGGTGCCCAGGGCGAGCGTCCACACGGGTCCCAGAACCGCGCTCAGTCCGGTGACCACACCGAGCACGAACGACCCCGTCACGTTGATCAGCAGTGTGGCCGCGGGGAAGGTGGGAGCCCACCGGGCGGTGATCCCGCGGTCCACGAGGAAACGCAGGACCGCTCCCACGGCGCCGCCCAGGGCCACGGCGGGCGCCGCGATCACCGCGCCGCTCCCGCGGTGGGCGTGCCGCGGCGTCGTCCCCGGAGCCAGGCGCCCACCGCGAGACCCGCGGCCGCGGTGGCCAGCCCCGCGACGAGCATCAGCACCGCGTCACCGAACGCGGCCGCGCTCGCCCCGGAGCGCACGCGCTCCCACAGCTCCAGTGCGAAGGTCGAGTAGGTGGTGAACCCGCCGAGAAGTCCGGTGCCGAGCAGCATGCGCGCGGTGTGGGCACCACGGCGCTTGCGGCCGGGGCTGGTGAGCGCTTCGAGCAGCAGCCCGAGTAGGAAGGCGCCGGAGGCATTGACCGCGAACGTGGCCCACGACCACCCGGATCCTGCCGGAAGCACGAGGGACACCCACCAGCGGGCCAGACTCCCCGCGGCGCCGCCGAGGGCCACGAGTCCGGCGTCCTTGAACAGGGAGCCGCTCACAGCCGGACGGCCAGCAGTACACCCGTTCCCGTGGGCACCACGGCCGTGGACAACCGCGGTTCGTCCCGCAGGGTGCGCACGACGTCGCGCATGATCACGGTCTCCTCCTGGCGCTGCGCGGGCTGGGGGACTAGGTCCTGGTGCAGGGCGTCGTTGACCACGAGCATCCCGCCGTGACGCAGCAACCGGGCGCCCTCGATGACGTACTCGGCGGTGTTGACCACGTCCGCGTCGATGAACACCATGTCGTACGCGTTCTCGGTGAGCCGCGGCAGCACCAGGGAGGCCGCACCGGAAATCGTGCGGGTGCGTTTGGTTTCGAAACCGGCCTCGCGGAACGTGTCCCGCGCGGCGCGCAGGGCCCGGATGTCGGTGTCGATGGTCGTGAGGACGGACTCGGACGGCATCCCGCGCAGCAGCGCGAGCCCCGAGACGCCCGCACCGGTGCCCACTTCCACCACGGTCGCGGGGCGGGACGACGACGCCAGGACGGTCAGCAGCGCCGCGGTGGCCGGGGTCACGGGGTCCAAGCGCAGGGCCAGGGAGCGCTCGCGCGCACGGAAAGCGGTTTCGTCCTCCGTGGCGTAGGCCTCGCAATAGGCCCAGCTCGTGGTTTTATCCGTGCTCATGGACGCGGCGTGCCCTTCACTGCTGTGTGTGCCCGGATCCCCGCGGACCCAGCGCTTCGACGTGGCGAGCCCGGCGTCATGTCCGGGCTTACGGTGCTTCAGCTTATCGCGGTCTGAGGGCACCGCCGGGAACGCCCGGTCGGTGTTCAGATCGCTGTCAGAATCCTGCCGCACAATTGGGGCGTCGAACGCGGCCGCCGCAGGGCGGTCGCAGCAGGGGACGAACAGGGAGGGGGACGGGGTGTCCACACGGGTCGCGGGTCGCAGCAGGGTGCGCCGGCCCTGGCGTCGGCCGAGTCGGCGGGCCGTGGGTCTCATGACCGCCTTCGCGGCCTGCGTGTGCGTCGCCCTGCTGACCACCGCCGTGTGGAGCGTGGGCAAGCAGGTGCAGCAGCGCCAGAGCGCGGACGCTCGGTCGGAGGCCACGTGGTCACCCGGTCCCCGGGGAATGGTAGACACCACCTCGGAGGCCGACATCCAGAGCCTGCGCGCCCGGGGGTGGGCCGTTCCGGGTCTGGCCGCGAAGGGGTACTCGGTCGCGGATATCCAACAGTTGCAGGTGGGGGGCCAGCCCGTCGTGGCGGTGGCCCTGCACAACGATCACGGCTCGGTGACCATCGTGGAGCAGCGCGGCGACATCAATCCCGACAACCCCATGGACGGCATCACCGGGCTCCCCGTGGGCGCCGAGGGCATGCACCGGTCGGTGCTCGACGGCGCGCGGTTGTGGGTGGACCGCTCCCAACCGTGGCGCGCGGTGATGGTGCGCCCGGACGCCGTGTACACCCTCACATCGGACACCGCACCGGCCACCCTGGCCCAGACCGTGAGCGCCGTCGTGGCGGAGGACCGGGGACGGGTCAGCCTACCCTCGCAGAAGGACGAGAGTTTCGGGGCCACGGTCGCGGACGGACTCAAGGAAATTTTCGGTTAAGGACCGCCCCCACCGGGGCGTTCCACGACGTTGATAGGCTCAGCGGGTGTTCGGGATTTCAGGCGGGGAAGCCATCATCATTCTCATCGTGGCCCTGGTGATCATCGGGCCCGAGCGGTTGCCCGAGTACGCCGAGAAGTTCAAGGACATGGTCAAGTCCATCCGGCGCTACGCCACGGGTGCCACGGACGATCTCAAGGCGACTCTCGGCCCGGAATTCTCGGACCTCGACTGGCGCAAGCTTGACCCCCGGCAGTACGACCCGCGCGTGATCGTGCGTGAAGCGCTGCTCGAGGACGACGAGGAACAGAACCGCCACCAGTACGAGGCCTCTACCGTGGCCGCACCCACGGTGCGACGGCTCGCACGAGGCGAACGCGCCCCGTTCGACACCGAGGCCACGTGAGCCGTCGAGCGCGGCGTGAGCAACCGGCCGCCGCGCGATCGGCCGCGCGCCGCGTGAGCTGACAGCCGTCCCGTCATCAGACCGACGCCGCGCGTAGGTCGACGCCGCGTGAACAGACGGGTAGGTGCCGGGCGAGCGGGAAGCGGGCCGTGCGGCGGCGTCATCCCGAGGGAGATCGCTCAACCGCGCGGCGTGATGCCCAGATTCTTACCGGCCAGCCCGCGGCCCTGCTGATCCAGGGCGCGCGCGACGGCCCACAGCTGCTCGGCGGCGGGGGAGTTCGGCCGATCCCATACCGCGGGCACGCCGCGGTCCGAGGCCTCCCGCACGGTGACGTCCAGGGGGACGCTGCCGAGCAGGGGGACGGGGTAGCCCAGGCGCTCGGACAGCGAGCTCGCGATCGTCTCGCCACCGCCCGCTCCGAAGACTTCCATGCGCGTGCCGTCCGGCATGACCATCGCAGACATGTTCTCGACGACGCCCGTGACCTTCTGCTCGGTCTGCTCGGCGAGCGTCCCCGAACGCTGGGCCACGCTCACGGCGGCGTGCTGGGGCGTGGAGACCACGACCACGCCCGAGCGGGGCAGCAGCTGACCCACCGAGATCGCGATGTCCCCCGTGCCCGGGGGCAGGTCCAGGAGCAGGTGGTCCAGGTCCCCGAAGTGCACGTCCGTGAGGAACTGCTCCACCGCGCGGTGCAGCATGGGGCCGCGCCACGCCACGGGCTGGGCGGGATCCACGAACATCCCGATCGAGATCACCTTGAGCACCCCGCGCGAGCGGTGACCGGCCCCAGCCGCGCTGTCCTCGGGCCGGCGGTCCGCACCCTCCGGGACCTCCACGACGGGCGGCAGGATCATGTCCCCCACGCGCGTGGGTGGTTGCGCGATCCCCAGAAGACCGGGTACTGAGAAGCCGTGGATGTCCGCGTCCACGATGCCCACGGTGCGTCCCATCGCGGCCAGCGCGGCGGCGATGTTCACCGTCACGCTGGACTTTCCCACCCCGCCCTTGCCGCTCGTGATCGCGTGCACGCGGGTGAGTGAATGCGGGTCCGCGAACGGGTTGGTGCGGTGGTGCCCGAGCTTCTCCTGCAGTTCCTGGCGCTGCGCCGGGGTCATCACACCCACGTCCACGGCGACGTCGCGGACGTCTGGGAGCTCGTTCAGGGCGGCACGGAGATCCGCTTCGATCGTGGTGCGCATGGGGCACCCGGAGACCGTGAGCAGCACGGTCACGCGTGCCGTCCCGCCTTCGAGGACGGCCTCGGGGATCATCCCGAGCTCGGTCACCGGGCGGCGCAGCTCGGGGTCGATCACGCCGTCCAGGGCTGCGCGCAGTCGGGGGTCGATGGTGCTCCCGTTCACTGATGCGGTCCTTCCTGCTCGGGGTCCTCGAGCTCGATCTTCTTCGCACGCGGGGCCCTGGTGGAGCCGTCGGACTTCTTGCCCTCGGACTTCTTGGTCTTGGACTTGGTGGCCTGGGACTGCGCGGCGGCCTGACCGGCGGCGCGGCGGTCCTGGTCCTCGAGGATCTCCTCGAGCAGCCCGCGCAACTCGGAGCGGACGTAGTCGCGGGTCGCGACCTCGCGCAACGCGATGCGCAGGGACGCGATCTCCCGGGTGAGGTACTCGGTGTCCGCGAGGTTCTGTTGCCCGCGTTTACGGTCCTCCTCGGCGACCACGCGGTCACGGTCGTCCTGCCGGTTCTGCGCGAGCAGCAACAAGGGAGCGGCGTAGGAGGCCTGCAACGAGAGCATCAGTGTCAGCAGCGTGAAGTTCAACGCGCGCGGATCGAACTGCATGCTCTCGGGCGCCAGGGTGTTCCACGCCAACCACACCGTGACGAACACGGTCATCCACAGCAAGAACTGGGGCGTGCCCATCCAGCGGGCGAAGGACTCCGTGAGCCGCCCGAAGGCGTCCGGGTTGGGGCGGAAGCGGGTCAGGTACCCCGGGCGTTTCTCGCGCGGTTGGTCCAGGGGGGCGGGCGAATACTGCGAGGACGCGCTGCGCCGGGGATTACTCATACCGCTTACCCACCTTCCGGACCGGGGTTCCGTCGTCGTACGTGCGCCAGTCCTCGGGCAGCAGGGCGTCCAGGACGTCGTCGATCGTGACCGCACCCACGAGCCGGTCCTGGTCGTTGACGACCGGCAGGATCGTGAGGTCGTACGTGGCCAGTTCGCGAGCGACGTCGGCTAAGGACGCCTGGTCCGAGACGGGCTCGATGGACCGATCGATTAGGTTACCAATCGCCTCGGGCGGCGGGTAACGCAGCAGTCGCTGCGTGTGCACGAGACCCAGGTACTTACCCGTGGGGGTCTCGAGCGGCGGGCGGCACACGAGCACCGCGGATGCCGCGGCCGGGATGACCTCCTCCTGGCGGATGTGCGCGAGCGCTTCCGCCACGGTGGCCTCCGGGGGCAGCACGATGGGGACGGGCGTCATGAGCGAACCGGCCGTGCCCTCCTCGTACTCGCGCAGGCGCCGGACGTCCTCCGCGTCCTCGGGTTCCATCATGGTGATGAACCGCTCGGCCTCCGCTTCCGGCAGTTCGTTGAGCAGGTCGGTCGCGTCGTCGGGGTCCATCTCGGCGAGCAGCGTGACGGCGCGCTCGTTGTCCAGGTGGGTCAGAATGAAGACCTGGTCGTCCTCCGGCAGCTCCTCGAGCACGTCCGCGAGCCGCTCGTCCTGCAGTTCCGCCGCGATCTCGAGCTTGCGCTTGTCCGGCATGTCCCGCAGCTCGTCCGCGATGTCCGCGGCCTGGTCCTCCTCGTGCTGCGCGATCCACTGCGTGGCCGGTTGCGGCCCCGCGTTGGACGGGTCGTCCGCGTCCTCCCAGTCCACCACGAGCGTCTGATTACGACGCCGGATCAAGCCTCCCGTGGCCTGCGACCTGCGCACGAACAACTGCGAAATGACCCAGTCACCCCGGTTGTTGCTCTTCTCCATGGCCACGTCCTCGATCGTGGCGGTCCCGGAACCGTCCAACAGCACCACGGTGCGGTCGAAGAGCTCACCCACGGCCAGCGTCTCGGCACCGCGCTGCTCGAAGCGGCGCAGGTTCACGAGCCCGGTGGAGATGATCTGCTCCGCGTCGATGCTCGTAACACGCGTCATGGGCACGAACACACGCTTCTTCCCGAGCACCTCCACCACGAGACCCACGACGAGCGGGCGGGTGCGCACCGACGGTTTGCTACCCGGGCGCAACAGCACCACGACGTCGCGCAATCGCCCCAGGCGGTCGCCCAACGGGTCGAAGACGTCCAGGCCGATGAGTCTCGCGACGAAGATCTTGGAAAGGTTTGTGCTCACCCGCCCAGCCTAGTGAACCGTGCTGTGTGAAGCGCCC
>NZ_JAUZUS010000017.1:0-37088 GCF_031844145.1 Kocuria sp. PD6 | reverse complement strand
TGAAGGCTGCATGTGTTGTTCTCCTGCCATGAGAGGCGGGGCAGTTCTGACCGTGCGGTTGTCGGTTCCCGGGTGGGGGTCCGGCCACCGCACGTGAAGGACATGTGCGAACCGTGTCCTTCCGCTCATCGCGTGAGGACACGGTTGGCGGCGGGAAATCAGTGCTCGCCCGCGGTCCCGGACTTCTTGGAGTCCAGGGGCGCCGGGACCACTTCACCGGATGCGATAATGCACGGGATCTCGTTGCCCTCGGAGTCCCCCAGCTTACCATCCTTGACGGTGTCACCTTCCCCCAGGTGATTCTGGAGGTGCTCGATGGACGCGATGGACGCGATGGGCACGAAGCGCGGCGGGGCCTCCGTGAACACGGAGCCCTGACCCGCGGGCGGGTTACCGATCTTGATCTCGCTGAACAGGATGTTCAGGGCCACGGCGGCGACCACGCGGCCGAACATGGGCAGCAGACCCAGGACCAGCATGATCACACCACCGGCGGTCACCACGAAACGGCTCTTGACGTCGGTGATGGCCACCAGGCCCACGTTCTGCGCGAACGCGGACTGGGTGAAGCCGTTGAAGAGGGGGAGAGGAAGGACGCACCCATGTCGGCGCGCAGGCTGTCCGCGATGCGGCGACGGTCCACGTTGGTCTCCACGATCTCACCCACGGCGATGATGTCCGCGGTGGTCTCGGTGAGGATCACGAGCACCACGATGGTCATGGAGATGATGGCGGCGGGCTGGAACGTGGGCGGACCGAAGGCCAGGGGCTCCGGGAAGGCGAAGAAAGCGCCGTCGCCGACTTTGGAGAAGTCCGCCATCCCGAGCGCGAGCAGGGTGCCCAGGACGATGCCCAGGAGGATCGACAGACGCGAGATCACGGCGCTGCGGACCGTGCACAGGAGCGTGATGATCAGCAGCGTGGCGCCGGCGAGGCACACGTTTCTGAAAATGGTGTCCTCGGCCCCATTGGCGGCCACGGCGGCACCGCCCGTGGCCCAACATGACCGAACGTGTCCTGGTAGTCGAGGTTCGCTTGCGCGAGCTCGGCCTTGACGGCGTCGTCGCCCCCGCCCAGGCCCGCCTGCTCGTTGCGGGACAGGCTCGCCGCCGCGGAATCTTCCTGGGGGCGCTGGCCGATCATGGGATGGTGCAACAACGCCTGCGCGACCTCCGCGTCCGTGAAGGGGTTCGCGGCGGAACGGGCGGCGTCCAGTATGGCCTCGGTGGACCCATACGGGCGCCCGGACACGAGTTCCTCGATCCAGCGCTGGACGTCCAGGGCCGGTCCTACGGCCGCGACGGCGGCTTCACGATCGAGGCTGTTGAACTCGGTCAAATCCACGATCCATCCTCTGGTATTTCGTGATGTGAAATCTAAATTTCATTTAGGAACAGCGAACTGGGTCACACGGGGTAAGTCACGGAGTGGAACCACGTTTCTTCGAAGTAACCGCCGGACTCTTCCACGGGTGTCATCGAAGCGTCGGAAAGCGGCCTCGTCCCCGGGCAGTTTGCATCCCGAGGCCCCCGTGACATAGGTGTAAGCCATGAAACCGTTCGTGCTGCTGGCCACCCGTGATGACAACGTCCTCGCGGACGAGGAATACCGGGCCGTGGCCCACTTCGGGGGCCTCGAAGAGGACCAACTCGAACGCATCCGTCTGGAGTCCGGTGAGTGGCCCGCGCTGGACCTGGACAGGTACAGCGGGATCATCGTGGGCGGGTCGCCGTTCAACTCCTCGGACCCTCCGGAGGAGAAGTCCAGGGCGCAGCGCGTCGCTGAGACCTGGATCAGCGCACTGCTGGACGACGTCGTGGCCCGAGACTTCCCGTTCCTCGGCGCGTGCTACGGCGTGGGCACCCTGGGGATCCACCAGGGGGCCAAGGTGGACCGGTCGTGCCACGAGGACGTGGGTCCCATCACCGTGAGCGTGACCGACGAGGGGGCTCGGGATCCCCTACTCGTGCAACTGCCCCGCGAGTTCAGCGCGTACGTGGGGCACAAGGAGGGCACCCGCGTGCTGCCGCCCAACGCGGTGCTGCTCGCCACCGGGACCGCGTGCCACGTGCAGATGTACCGGATCAAGAACAACCTCTACGCCACCCAGTTCCACCCCGAACTGGACCCCGAGGGGCTCGTGAGCCGCGTGCGCGCGTACAAGGACCTGGGGTACTTCCGGCCGGAGGACACAGACACCGTGATCGACCGGGTGGTCAACGGTCCCCCCGTGGACCAGGCCCCGCGGATCCTACGGGCGTTCGTGGAGCGTTACCGGCGTTGACCCGCCCGGATCGAGGCGTCTGATCACGAGCCCGGTCGTCAACGCCCCGGGGGGGGCGGACCACCCGGGACTTCCGGTACCACCGGGCGGATCCGCCCCGGGCTGACATCTCATACCGCGGTCGGAATTCGCCGGTTCCCCGTCGGAGCCACCCCGGATTCACAGCCAGCGCCCTGCACAGAGGGCCCTGAGAGTCCCCCGTGACGGCTACCGTGGAGTCATGAGTCACGCCAGCGCACCGTGGTCCCGTCCGTCGCCCCCCGTCCAGGAACCGCCACGGACCCGTAGCCTCTTCTACCACCGTTTGGCGCATGCGGACCCCCGCCACCGCTGGTGGATGCCGCTCGTGGAGGGGCTCATCCTGCTGGCCGTCCTCCTGCTTCTGACCATCGTATTCCTGCTCGTCATGGTCTTCGCGGCCCCGGAGCGGATCGACGGGGACCTGCTGGCCATGAACCAGCTGGACCCCGTGGTGTTCTTCATCCTCTTCGGCTCCGTGGTCCTCATGCTCCCCAGCGCCCTGCTGGCCCGGCTGGTGCTCGGCCCGCGTCCCCTGGGGCTGATCTTCTCCGTGACCGGGCGGATTCGGTGGAAGTGGCTGCTCACGTGCTTCGTGGCGGCGGTCGCGATCTACGCCCTGATCAACGCGATCGCCGTGGGCCTGGAACTCGCCGCGGGCGGCAGACCCGTGTCCTTGCAACCGGCCCCCGGTTTCTGGTGGCTCATGGCCTCGCTGATCTTCGTGGTCCCCCTGCAGTGCGCGGCGGAGGAGGTCGTGTTCCGCGGCTACCTGGCCCAGACCATCGGCCGGTGGCTCAAGCACCCCGCGTGGGCCATCCTGCTCCCGGTGCCGCTGTTCGTGCTCGGTCACGCGTACGACATCTGGGGGCAGCTCTCGGTGGGGATCATGGCCGTGGCCATGGGCATCATCACGTGGCGCACCGGTGGTCTGGAAGCGGCGATCGCACTGCACGCCGTGAACAACATGACGGTGTCCCTCATGGCCATGGTGGGGCTCACGGACATGAACGACACCTCCGGGGCGCCCACGGACCTGATCGCGGTGACGCTGATCAACGGTGGTTACGTGGCACTCGTGTTCTGGCTCGTGCGCCGCAACCGGTCCGTGGCCGTGACTCGCACGATCGTCCTGCCGCCACTCCCGCAACCGGCCCGGCTTCCCGAGCTCGGCCACCGGCCCTCTCGGTTGGCCGAGGACGCCTCGGGCCTGGCGGCTTACGTCCTGGACCCGGCCACGCAGCGCTACCTGGTCCTGCCGCCGCAGTACGGTCCGTACTCCGTGCGAGACGGGCAGGGCCGCTACGTGGGTCTGCTGGACACCCGCACCGCTCACGGCGCGCACACGGGGGACGACGTCGCTCCTGCGGTGCCGGGCGAGCCCTCGGGCGATACCTCGAGCGAGAGCACTTCCCGGCCCAACGGTTCCGACCCACACGGTACGGCGACGCCTCCCTCGCCCGGTGCAACACCGCCGCCCGCAGCCCCGGGCGAGCGGGATGTCGCCCCCACCTACACTGGGCGTCATGACGGATAGCTCGCACGAATCCACCACCCCGGCCGACCCCGCCAACGGGACGCCGGAGCCCGGCCCCGGAACTCCGGAGGCCGGCTTCGCGCGTGCACTGGGTGAGTGCATCACGGCCTCGCCCAGCTCGTTCCACGCCGTGGCCACGGCTGCCGCCGCGCTCGACGCCGCGGGGTTCACCGCCCTGGACGAAACCCGGCCGTGGTCGGACCTGTCCGCGGGCGGCTACTACACCGTGCGCGACGGCGCCCTGATCGCGTGGGTGATCCCGTCCGGTGCCGCACCGGGTGCGGGGTACCGGATCCTAGGGGCTCACACCGATTCGCCGGGGTTCAAGCTCAAGCCCCGACCCACCACAGTGACGCACCGGTGGTACCAGGCGGGTGTGGAGATCTACGGCGGTCCCCTGTTGAACTCGTGGTTGGACCGGGATCTGCGCTTCGCCGGTCGGCTCGTGGTGCGTGGCCGTGACGGCGGGACCCGGCAGGTCCTCACCGCGACCGGCCCCGTGGCCCGGATCCCGCAGTTGGCGATCCACCTGGACCGCAGCGCGAACGAGGGTCTCACGCTCGACAAGCAGCGTCACGTGCAACCCGTGTGGGGAGTGGGACAGGACCAGGACACGGACGTCCTGACCGTGCTTGCGGATGCCGCGAACGAGTCGCGCGGAACGCGCCGGACGACCGTGACAGGCGCACCGGGTGCCCCGGCCGGCGACGATGCGTCGGCCGAACCGATCACGGCATCGGACATTCTCGGCTACGACATCGTCGTCGCGGACTCCCAGGCCCCGGAACTCATCGGCGCGCAGCGCACGCTGCTCGCGAGCGGCCGCCTGGACAACCTGACCTCCGTGTTCGCGGGCCTGCGCGCCCTGATGGAACACGCCCACGACCTCGAGAGCGCGGAGCACGTGAGCGTGCTCGCCGCGTTCGACCACGAGGAGGTCGGTTCGGCCACCCGCTCGGGCGCCGCCGGCCCGTTCCTCGAGGACGTGCTCGTGCGCATCAGCGCCGCGCGGGGCGAGACCACGGACGAATACCGGCGCTCGCTCGCGGCCTCCGTGTGCTTGTCCTCGGACGCGGGGCACCTGGTGCACCCCAATTACCAGGGCCACCACGATCCCGTGAACACCCCCGAGCCCGGGGGAGGGCCCCTGCTCAAGATCAACGCGCAGCAGCGCTACACGACCGATGCCACGGGTGCGGCCGAATGGGCCCGGGTGTGCGAACGGGCCGGAGTGACTTACCAGGAGTTCGTCTCCAACAACACCGTGCCGTGCGGCTCGACCATCGGACCCATCACCGCGACCCGTCTGGGCATCCGCACGCTGGACGTGGGCGTGGGGCTGCTGTCCATGCACTCGGCACGCGAGCTCGTGCACACCGGGGACCTGTACGCCCTGTACCGGGCGGTCGCCGCTTTCTGGCGCCCGTGACCGCAACGACGCCGCCCCGGCGACCTTCACGCGGAAGGTGGCCGGGGCGGCGTCGTCGTCGAGCGCACCAGCGGCGCGCGGGACCCTGACCCTTACGGGAGTTGGAGCATAGAGATGTCCGCCATGCGGGCCATCACGCGCACCACCTGGCACGAGTAACCGAACTCGTTGTCGTACCAGACGTAGAGCACCACGGAGTTGTTGTTCACGATGGTCGCGAGTCCGTCCACCACGCCGGCGCGGCGGGAGCCCACGAGGTCCGTGGAGACCACGTCCGGGGAGTCCACGTAGTCGATCTGCTTGCGCAGGGGCGAGTTCAGCGAGATGTCCTTGAGGAACTCGTTGATCTGGTCCTTGGACTCCGGGGCGTTCTCCAACTGCAGGTTGAGGATCGCCATGGACACGTCCGGGGTGGGGACGCGGATCGCGTTACCGGTGAGCTTGCCCTTCATCACGGGCAGCGCCTTGGCCACGGCCTTGGCGGCACCGGTCTCGGTGATGACCATGTTCAGGGCGGCGGAACGGCCGCGGCGGTCACCCTTGTGCCAGTTGTCGATCAGGTTCTGGTCGTTGGTGTAGGAGTGCACGGTCTCCACGTGACCCTGGATGATCCCGTACTCGTCGTTGAGGACCTTGATCACGGGTGTGATGGCGTTCGTGGTGCAGGACGCCGCGGAGAGGATGGTGTCCTCCGGGGAGATGTCCTTGTCGTTCACGCCGCACACGATGTTCTTCATGTCGCCCTTACCGGGGGCCGTCAGCAGGACCTTGCCCACACCCTTGGACTGCAGGTGCTGGGAGAGGCCTTCCTCGTCACGCCACACGCCGGTGTTGTCCACGACCAGGGCGTTGTCGATCCCGTACTCGGTGTAGTCGATCTCCGCCGGGGAGTTGGCGTAGATGAATTGGATCGGCACACCGTTGGCGGTGATCACGTTCTTGTCCTCGTCCACGGTAATGGTCCCGTTGAAGGGGCCGTGCACCGAGTCGCGGCGCAGCAGCGAGGCGCGCTTGACGAGGTCGTTGCCGGGCTTGCGGCGCACCACCACGGCGCGCAGGTTCAGCCCGGTGCCGTCGTTGCGGTTGAGCAGGATGCGCGCGAGCAGGCGCCCGATGCGCCCGAAGCCGTAGAGCACGACGTCGCGGGACCCGGGTTCGTTGCGCCCGCGCTGGTCCACGGCGGGAGCAAGGGCCTCGCGCAGGTACGCCTGCAGGTCACCGCTGCCGGCCACGGTGTAGCCCTGGTAGAGCTTGGCCACGTCCACGTTGCACACGCCGAGGTTGAGCTCGCCCAGCGCGTGGACGATCTCGAGGGTCTTGTCGATGGGCATTTCCTCGCCCAGGATGCGGCGCGTGAAGCGGTGGACCTTGATGATCTCCGTGACGGACTTGTGGACCAGGGAACGGCCGAACACCGTGGTGACCACCTTATTGCCGCGGTGCAGCTGACCCACCAGGGGGACCAGCTGCTCGGCAAGGGCTTCTCGTTCGGACCACGTGGCGCTCATGAGCATCCTTCTTCCTCGGCCCGGACGTCGTCGTGAGGGCCGTGTTGGGGGTCGCGCGGCGGTGCGCTGACTCGGGTGATGGCGCGCGCGGGAGCGGCGCTGCTCGTCGTGGCCCCAAGTTTACGGTGCGCGAGGGGGCTTCTCCCGCCCATGCGGCGTCGTGACAGCCCCGGTGACTCCCCGCACGCTTTGCTAACGTGGGGTCATGTTGACGGTGATCGGTGAGGCCCTCGTGGACGTGGTGTCCCGCGAGGGTGAAGAACCCCGGGCCCACGTGGGTGGCAGCCCCATGAACGTGGCCGTGGGACTGGCCCGGCTGGGTCACGACGTCCAGTTCCTGGGCCGCTACGGCCGGGACGAGTACGGCCGTCAGGTGGCCGATCACCTCATGGGCAACGGGGTGCGGTTGCCGTTCGACGCGGACGCCCTGCCCACCTCCGTGGCCCAGGCGACCCTGGATGAGACCGGTGCCGCGAGCTACGACTTCCAACTCGACTGGTCCCTGGACGTCTCCCCGGAGCGGATCGACGAGCTCCTGCGGGACACCGACGCCCTGCACGCCGGATCCATCGGGGCCATGCTGGAACCCGGCGCCACCGTGGTGGGTCAGGCACTCGAACGCGCTCGCGGCCACGCATTGATCTCCTACGACCCCAATTGCCGCCCGTCCATCATCCCGGACTCCTCGGACGCGCGCGCCCGCGCGGAGAAGATCGTGGCGCTGTCCCACGTGATCAAGGCCTCCGACGAGGACCTGTTGTGGCTCTACCCGCACCGCAGCATCGAGGACTCCGCGCGTGCGTGGCTCAAGGCCGGAGCACGGCTTGTGGTCGTGACCCGCGGGGTCATGGGGCCGTGGGCTGTCAGTCGCGGCACCGGACGCGATGGCGTGGAGGTCCCCGCCGCCCGGGTCACCGTCGCGGACACCGTGGGCGCGGGTGACTCCTTCATGGCGGCCCTGCTCTCGGGACTCGCGGATCGGAACATCCTGGGCCCCGCTGCGGCGAGCGCCCTCGACGAGTTGGACAGCGCGCAACTCACGGAGCTGTTGCGCCACGCCGCGGCCGCTGCCGGGGTCACGGTCTCGCGCTCCGGCGCGGATCTGCCCACGCGCGCGGACCTGATCGACCACGCCTGATCCGCCGCTTTCCCGTGGCCGTGCGAGGCCCCCAGCTGTGTCATGACCGTAACGAGGAAAGGAACGCTCCCATGTACGACCGTCATCCCTACTCCGATCTGCCCGAACTGCCCACGTTCACAGTGACGTCCACGGACGTGGCCGAGGGCGAGAGCATGAACACGCCCCAGGTCTCCGGGATCATGGGCGCCGGGGGAGAGGACGTCTCCCCGCAGCTGTCGTGGAGCGGTGCCCCGGAGGGCACCCGTTCCTACGTGGTCACGATGTTCGACCCGGATGCCCCCACCCCCAGCGGGTTCTGGCACTGGTGCTTGTCCAACATTCCGGCGGACGTCACCGAACTGGCGACCGGGGCGGCGTCGAACCCGCCCGAGGGAGCCGTGAAGCACCGCAACGACGGCGGCACGGACGAATACCTGGGCGCCGCACCCCCCGAGGGCCACGGTCCGCACCGCTACATCCTCTGCGTCACGGCCGTGGACGTCCCCGAGCTCGAGGTGGACGAGTCCGCGAGCCCCGCAGTGGTCAACTTCAACCTGTTCTCGCACGCCCTGGGACGCGCGTTCCTCACGCCCGTCTACGAAGTGAAGTAGCCCGTGGCGCCGGGACACGCCGCGGACCAGCCACCCGTCCGGCTCATCGCGAGTGACCTGGACGGGACAGTGCTGGGCCGTGACTTCCGGTTCCGGCCGCGCACCGTCGCCGCGATCACCGCCGCGCGGGACGCCGGGATTCACGTGGTCTTCGTGACCGGGCGCCCCATGCGGTGGTTGGACCCCCTGCACGAACAACTCGATGACGTGGGGGTCGTGATCTGCTCCAACGGGGCGGTGATCTACGATCCCGGCGCGGAGCGTGTCCTGGAGGCGAGCCTGTTCGACGTGAGCGAGGCCCTGCCCGTCATGGCGGACGTGGCCCGCGAGTTCCCGGATTCTCTGTTCGCCGCGGAGACCCTGGAGCGCGTCTACACGGATCACGGGTGGTCCCGTACGGACCGTATGGAGATCCGCCACATCACCGAAGCGCCCGTGAAGGAGTCGCTCGCGCCCGGCACCGAGGTGGTCAAGCTGTTGGCCAAGCTGGACGGCGCCGATCCCAATCGGTACTTCGAGCACGTCCGCGAGATCGTGGCGGGGCGGTTGTCCGTGACGCATTCGGTGGCCGCCGCACCCCTCGTGGAAATGGGGCAGCGCGGGCTCACCAAGGCCCGCACGCTCGAACACTTCGCCGCGGAGCACGGCATCTCCCACCGGGAGGTCATGGCCTTCGGAGACATGCCCAACGACCTCGAGATGCTCACGTGGGCCGAGCGCGGCTACGCCATGGCGGACGGGCACCCGCACGTGGTCGCCACGGTGGGACGCACCGCACCGGCGTTCACCGAGGACGGCGTAGCGCAGGTGATCGAGGCCTACCTGGAGCACGAGCACATCGTTCCCGTGGCCCGGGAGGGTCGCCGTGTCTGAGTCGTCCCGTTCCGTTCCGGCCGCCCGCCAGGACCCCGGTGCACGGCGGCACCCCGCCGCGCTCGCCCACCGTGGGTTCTCCCCGGACGGTCACGAAAACACGCTGGCCGCGTTCCGGGCCGCCGCGGAGCTCGGTTACGTGTGGCTCGAGACGGACGTGCACACGACCCTGGACGGCGTGGTCGTGGCATTCCACGACCCCTCATTGGAGCGCGTCACGGGCACGAGCGGCAACGTCAACGACCTCACGTGGGAGCAACTGCGGGAAGTGCGCATCGGCGGCACCGAGGAGATCCCCACGCTCACCGAGCTGCTGCGGGCGCTGCCCGAGGCGTGCCTGAACATCGACGTCAAGGACGAGGCGTCCGTCGCCGCCCTGCCCGGGGTCGTGGCGCGCGAGCACGCCGCGCACCGGTTGCGCGTCACGTCCTTCTCCGAATCACGACGACGCCGCGCGCTCGCAGGGATCACCCGGCTCACCGGTGAACGGGTCCGGTCCTCGGCCGGGACCCTGGGCACCGCGGGATTCCTGGCCGTGTCCGTCGTGGCACCCCTGACCAACCGGGTGTCCCGGAAGATCGCGCCCGCGCTGTGGCGGGCGCACATCGCGGCGTGGTCGCGCCTCGTGGCACCGTTCGACACCCTCCAATTGCCCGAACAGCACACGGTGCGTTTGCCTGGGGGACACCTGTCGACCCTGCGGATCGTCACGCCCGCGTTCCTGGACCTGGCCCACCGCACGGGGCTGTCGGTGCAGGTGTGGACCGTCAACGACCCCGCGGACATGAAGCGCCTGCTGGACATGGGGGTGGACGGGCTGATCACGGATCGGGCCGATCTGCTCAAGGACGTCCTGCAATGCCGGGGTCAATGGCCGCCCGACCCACTGTGACACCTACCCCGGATCGCGCACACTTGTGCGCCGTTCCGGGGTAGGTTGAATGTGATCCAGAGCACCGGTGGGCCGTTCCCGCCGGGTGAACCGACCCGTCGGTCTCGATCACAGGGAGGAAGTATGCGACGCACGTCCAACATGTCCGCCCTGTTCCGCAAGTCCGTGCTGCGTCATCTGACATCGCAATGCGTGCCGGCCGGGCGCCGGATCATGGCCCCCCGCCTGAGCAAGATCCCGTAGCTGGGCGAAGCCCGCCCCTCAATCGGTGTCGCGCGTCCCGCGACACCCTCCGAGCGTCACGCTCGTCGCCGCCCTGTTGCGTGCCCGGGATCGTTCACCCCTGCGAGGAACCATGAACCCACGACCGTCACTCCGTCCACCCCGCACCGCACCGTCCGAGTCACCTCCACCCGATTGCCCGCCGTCGGCCCCGGTGGCCGGGGTCCCTGCGGCGCGGGGTCCCGGTGGTGGGTCCGCGCGGTACGGCGCGTTCTCCCGGCGCGGGTTCATGGGACTGGGCGCAGCGGCGGCGTCGTTCGCCCTGGCCGGCTGCGCAGCGGGCGAGCAGCCGGGCGCGGCGGCGATCCGCGCCACGGGCGCACCGCAGCGCGGGGGCATCTTGCGTGTGGGTCTCACGGGCGGCGGTGCGTCCGACAGCGTGGACGCCCACGTCCCGGTGGGCACCGCGGATGCCGGGCGCGTGATCAACCTCTACGACGGGCTCTACGAGTTCGACGCCGACTATGTCCCCGTGCCCGTGCTCGCCGAGTCGGCCACGCCGCGGGACGGCGGGCGCGAGTGGCTCGTGCGGTTGCGCAAGGGCGTGGTATTCCACGACGGGCGTCCGTTCACCGCGCGGGACGTCGTGGCCACGTACGACCGGGTCACCGACCCGAAGGACCCCAAGACGGGCGCTTCCGGGCTTGCCCTGTTGCGGCGCACCGTGGCGGTGAACGATCACACGGTGCGCTTCGAACTGTCGGAACCGGATGCCATGTTCGTGGACTCGACCGCGCAGTACTCCATGGGGATCGTGCCGGTGGACTACGACCCCGCCGCACCCGTGGGCACCGGCCCGTTCCGGCTGGGCACGTTCGAACCCGGTCAACTCACGGTGCTCGAGGCCAACCGGGACTACTGGCGGGAACCACCGTTCGTGGATGAGGTCCACCTGGTGAACTTCAACGACCAGGACGCGCTGGTCAACGCCCTGCTCTCCACCCAGGTGGACGTCGTGGGGCAGTTGCCGTTGTCCCTGATCGACGTGGTCAACACGGACCCGCGGCTGTACACCGTGGTCTCCGAGACCGGTAACTGGCTGCCGTTCACCATGCGCGTGGACACAGCACCGTTCGACGACGCCCGCGTGCGGGAGGCGTTCCGCCTCGTGGTGGACCGGGAACAAATGGTCGAGCAGGTCTTTTCGGGGCACGGCACGGTGGGCAATGACATGTACGCTCCGTTCGACCCGGGGACACCGCGGCTCGAGCAGCGCACGAGGGACGTGGCCCGGGCCCGGGACCTGCTCACGCAAGCGGGTCACCCGGACGGGCTCGAGGTGGAACTCGTGACGGCACCCATCCAGTCCGGCGCGGTGGAGGCCGCCCAGGTCTTCGCTGAGCAGGCATCTGAGGCCGGGATCACCGTGAACCTGCGCCGCGTGGACACCACCACGTTCTTCGGGGACGGCTATCTGCAATACCCCTTCTCCCAGGACTTCTGGTACACCCGCAGCTTCCTGCCCCAGACCGCGAACGGGACCCTGCCGGCGTCCCCGTTCAACGAGACGCACTGGGCGGATCCCGAGTTCATCGCGCTGTACGAGAAGGCCCGGGCCACGCTCGACGACGACGCGCGGCACGACCTCGTGGCGCGGGCCCAGAAGCAGTTGTACGACGCCGGCGGGTACATCGTGCGGGGGTTCTTCAACCAGGCGGACGCGTACCAGAATTACGTGGGCGGCGGTTCCGAGCACCGCGCTGGGATGCCCGTGAGCGGGTTCCAGCTGCGCACCCTCTGGATCGACCGGGAAGGGAAGTGATCGCGTGGCCACCATGATCCTGAAACGGCTGGGCATCTCGGTCTTCGTGCTCCTGGCCGTGTCCCTTCTGGTCTTCTTCTTTACCCTGTTGCTGCCTGGTGACCCGGCCCAGGCGATCCTGGGCCAGCAGGCCACACCCGAACGGCTTGCCGCTCTGCGCGAACAACTGGACCTCAACGCTCCGTGGTACGAGCGCTACCTCTCGTGGCTGGGCGGTCTGCTCGTGGGGGACCTGGGGACGTCGGCCGCCACGGGCGGTTCCGTCAACGCGTTGCTCGCGAGCAAGGTCTCCGCGTCTGTGGTGCTCATGGCCATCGCGGCCGTGATCGCCATTCCCGTGGGGCTCTTGCTCGGCACGTGGTCCGCGATGCGCCGGGGCCGCGCAGCGGATCAGGGGCTCACGGGGATCTCGCTCGTGCTGGCGGCGCTGCCCGAGTTCGTGATCGGCGTGGCGCTGACCACGCTGTTGTCCACGACCGTGTTCCGCTTGCTGCCCTCGGTCACGATGGCCGCGCCGGGCACGCGTGTGTGGGACTACCCGCTGCAACTGATCCTGCCCACCCTGACCCTGATCCTGGTGGTGGTGCCCTACATGATCCGCATGACCCGCACCACCATGGCGGACGTTCTGGACTCCGGGTACGTGGAGATGGCCCGGCTCAAGGGGCTGCCCGAACGCCAGGTGATCTTCAAACATGCCCTCCCGCACGCCGTAGGGCCCGTGGCCCAGGTGGTGGCCATGCAGCTCGCGTGGCTCGCCGGGGGCATTGTGGTGGTCGAGTTCCTCTTCCGCTATCCCGGACTCGGCCAGGCCATGGTCGATGCCGTGAACACCCGTGACGTGCAGGTGGTCCAGGCGCTGTCCATGATCATCGCCGCGTTCTACGTGGTCGTGAACCTGATCGCGGACGTGATCGGGATCCTCGCGAACCCGAAACTGCGTACGGAGTCCCGCTCATGAGCGCGCAGAGAACCTCGGAGTCGTTCACGCGCCGCGTACTGCGGCAACCGGCCGCGAAACTCGGCATCGTGCTCACCGCCATCGTGCTGCTCCTCGCCGTGCTAGGGCCGCTGGCCGTGCCCGCGTGGACCGGGTACGGCACCAACTCGTTTGCGGGCAAACCGTTTCAGACCGGCGTCTTCGGCACCGACAACCTGGGCCGTGACGTGCTCTCCCGCTTCCTGGCCGGTGGCTGGCGGCTGCTGTTGTACTCGGCGCTGGCCACCGTGCTGGGCGTGGGGCTGGGTGCCGTGCTGGGCATGCTCGCCGCGTTCCGCGGGGGCTGGCTGGATGCGCTGATCATGCGCTGCGGGGACGTGCTGCTGGCCATCCCGCAGCTCGTGTTCGCCCTGCTGGCCGTGACAGTGCTGGGTCCGCAGGGGTGGGTGCTCGTGCTCGTGATCGGCGTGACCCACGCACCGCGCGTGGCCCGCGTGATCCGCGCTGCCACCGCCGGGGTGGTGGCCGAGGACTACGTGCTCGCCTCCCAGATGTACGCCGTGCCGCAGTGGAAGATCCTGACCCGGGACGTGGTCCCCAACATCATGGGCCCGCTCATGGTGGAGGTGGGGCTGCGCCTGACCTACTCGATCGGTGCGGTGGCCTCGCTGTCCTTCCTGGGTCTCGGCATGCAGCCGCCCACCCCGGACTGGGGTCTGATGATCAACGAGAACCGGATCGCCCTGTCCCTGCAGCCCTGGGGCGTGATCCTTCCCGTGCTCGCGATCGCGGTGCTCACGGTGGGCACCAACCTCATTGCCGACGCCGTGGCCGGCGCCTCGGCGGGGCGGGTCGCCTCCACGGGACCGCGGCGTTCCCGGAGGAGAGCGGCCGAGCAGGCGGCGTCGAACGGCGCTGAGAGTCCCGCGGGCGGCACGGGCAGCGCAGGAGGTACGGGCCGGGCAGGCCGCTCGAGCAGCGCAGACGCCGCGGGCGCCGCAGATGTCGGGGACACCGGGGAGAAGAGGTCGTGATGAGGAAGTCAGAGCAGAGGGCCCGCGCGGAGGGCCGCGCGTCCGTCGTTCCGAGGGCCACGGTGGAGACCGCGATCGCGGTGGAGCACCTGAGCCTGGGTGTCGTGGACGGCGGGCTGATCCTGGACGACGTCGGTTTCCGGCTGCGCCCCGGGCGGATCCTCGCCCTCGTGGGGGAATCCGGGTCCGGCAAGACCACAGCGGCGCTCGCGTGCATGAACCACCTGCGCTCTGGGCTGGAGCTGCGCGGCGGCACCGTGGAGCTGCAGGAGGGAGCGTCCCGGTTCCACCGCAAAGCCGTGGACCTGCTGACGCTCTCCGAGAAGCAGATGCGGCAGCTGCGCGGTGGCACTATCGCCTACGTGCCACAGGACCCGGCGCTGTCCCTGAACGGGTCGCTGCGCGTGGGGGAGCAGATCGCGGAGGTGTTGCGCGCCCACGAGTTCGGCCGCAACGCCCCCGAACGCGACGCCCGCGTGGCCGAGGTCCTCAGCGAGGTAGGTCTGCCCAGCGACAGCGCGTACCAGCGCCGCTTCCCGCACCAGCTCTCCGGCGGGCAGCAGCAGCGCATCGGCATCGCCATGGCGTTCGCGTGCCGCCCCGCGGTCATCATCCTGGACGAGCCCACCACCGGTCTGGACGTGGCCACCCAGGACGTCGTGCTCAAGACCATCTACCAGCTGACCACCAAGCACGACGTCGCCGGGCTCTACATCACCCACGACCTCGCCGTGGTTGCGCAGGTCGCCAACGACGTCGCCGTCATGCTGCACGGGCGGATTGTGGAGGACGGTCCCGCGGAACAGATGCTGCGCCACCCGCAGCACGCGTACACGCGTTCGCTGCTCAGCGCCGTTCCAGACATGCAGGGTGCCCGGGACATGGGCGGCGGACCCGCTGTCAGCCCCCTCGCCTCCGTGCGGGCACCGTGGGACGACGGCCGTTCCGCGGCCACCCACTTCACCGCAGACAACACCACGGCCACGCCCTGCGCCGACACGTCGGACCCTGGCTCGGCACCTTCTGAGCAGGATGCTGCTGCCGGGGAGGTCCCAGCCCCGACCGCACGTGCGGTGACGCGGGAGCGGGGCGCGGGCGGCGTCGTCGTGCCCGGGCAGGAGCACGAACCGGTCGTGCGGTTGCGGGACCTGCGCATGGCCTACGGGCAGGCGGTGATCCTGGACGGCATCAACCTGGAGCTGGAGGCCGGACAGACCACGATGCTGCTGGGTGAGTCCGGGTCCGGCAAGACCACCCTGTCCCGCAGCGTGGCGGGTCTCAACGACGACTACACGGGAGACGTGCTGCTGGACGGCGAGGTGCTTGCGCCCAGCACGCGGCGGCGCAGCAACGAGCAGCGCCGCCGGATCCAGTACGTCTTCCAGTCTCCGTTCTCGTCCCTGAACCCGCGGCGCAGCATCGGCGACTCGCTGCAGGTGCCGCTGCAGCTGGGTGGCGGGATGAACCGGGGGCAGCGCCGGGCGGCGGTGGCGGACGCGCTGGACGCGGTGCGGTTGGGGCGCAGCTACATCGACCGCCGTCCAGGAGAGCTCTCCGGTGGTGAACGGCAGCGCGCCGCCGTGGCTCGCGCCCTGGTGAACGCCCCGTCCGTGCTGGTGTGCGACGAGATCACCTCCGCGCTGGACGTCTCCGTGCAGGCCTCGGTGATCGAGCTGCTGCGCGAGCTGCAGCACGAGCGCGGGCTGGCCATGCTGTTCGTGACCCACAACATCGCGCTCGCCCGGCACATCTCGCACAAGCTCGCCGTCCTGGAACGCGGCAAGCTGGTGGACTACGGCCCCACGGACACCGTGCTGCGCGACCCTCGGCACGAGTACACGCGGTCCCTGCTCGAGCACGTACCCACCCTCGAGAGCGCGGGCTGAGGTGGGACGATGACCGTCCGAAGCCGGGCCGAGCTGACGACGGCGCACACGAACCTGCGCGGCCCCGCCGTGAGCCGGGTGCGTGAGACCTTCGAGGAGCACCTGTCCCGCGCACACGGAGGGATGTCCTTCTGCGTGTACCGGGACGGGCGCCCGCTCATCCGGCTGCACGGGGGATCGTTCGACCGCCGGTCTTCCCCGGGGGACGCGGTCGAGCGGCCGTGGGACGAGCACACCCTGGCCGTGATGTTCTCGGGGACCAAGGGGGTCTCCGCAACCCTCGTGGCCATGGCGGTGGACCGAGGGCTGCTGGATGTGAACGAGCCCGTGGCGCGCTACTGGCCCGAGTTCGCGGCCCGCGGCAAGGAGCATGTGAGCGTGGCGCAGGTCCTCGATCACACCGTGGGACTCGTGTACACGGATCCGGAACCTCCCGCCGGGATGCTGGACGCCTCCGCGCATGCGGCGGTGCTCGCGCGGCAGGAGCCCCTGTGGGACCCCGGGAGCAAGGTGGCGTATCACGCGGTGACGTTCGGGCATATGGTCGAGGAGTTGCTCGTGCGGGTCACGGGTCACCGCGCCGGACAGCTGCTGCGCGAGCACGTGGCCCGGCCCCACGGGCTCGAGCTGTACCTGGGACTGCCCGCCGAGCTCGAGGACCGGGTGGCTCCCGTGTTCCGCGCCACCGGGTACGCGATCAGCACGTTCTTGGAGGATCCGCAAAGGCGCGCCATCGTGGAGCGGATGTACGGAAACGCACTGCTCGGGGAGGAACTGCCCGCCAATTCCCGCGCGTTCCACGCGAGCGGACTGGTCTCGGGAGGCGGGATCGCCGGTGCGGATGCGATTGCGCGGTTCTACTCGCTCGTGGCATCGGGTGAACTCGTGTCACCGGCGACCCTCGAGACGTTCACGCGCACGTGGTCCCGCGGCAGGGACGCGGTGAACGACCGGCCCGTGGCGTTCGGGCTGGGGTTTGAGGTGCAGGACCCCCTGTGCACGTACGGCCCAGTGGAGCGGGCCTACGGTCACTCCGGCGCGGGCGGCTGCTTGCACGGGGTCTGGCCGGACGCGCGGATCGGTTTCTCGTTCCACACCAACGAGATGCTCAGCGAGAACGTGGACCGCCGGGCCAAGGATCTGCTGGCCGCGCTCGCGCAGTGCGATCTGGGCTGAACGGGGTGGCGCGGTGCGCGTGCGCCGCGAGTTCCACGAGGTGCCACGCGGCGCCGTCCGTGTCCAGACCCGCGCGCCACACCGCGCGCAGATCACGGTCCAGCACGCCGCCGAACACGGGCACGCGCACCAGGTTCTCGCGCTCGACCTCCGCGGCGACGGCGAGCGCGCTGAGCACCGCTGGGCCCACCCCGGCCCGCACGGCACCGAGGACCGCCGCGTTGGAGCTGAGCTCCATGGCCGGGGGCACCGGGACGAGGGGTGCGAGCGCGGCGAGCAGTGTGCGTCGCGTTCCCGATCCTTCTTCACGCATGACCAGCGGGGTGGCCGCGAGTTCCGCAGCCGTCAAGGGCTCGGTGCGCTGACCCCACGGGTGGATCGGGGCCACCACGACCTCCAGTCGGTCCCGAGCGACCACCGTTTCTCGCAGCCCCTCCGCGGGATCCGGGCTCTCCACGAAGCCCACGTCCACCACGCCCCGGCGCGTGCGACGCATGACTTCCGCGGAGTTGCACGCGAACAACTGCAGCTCCAGCCCCGGGTGGGAGTCCCGCAACCGGGACAACCACGTGGGGGCCAGGTACTCGGCCACGGTCACGGATGCCGCGACCTTCACGTGCTGGGTCCACTCGAGGCGCAGTTTCTCGATTTCTGTCGTGAACCCGTCGTACTCCGCGAGGACCCTGCGGGCGCGCTCGGCCACGGCGCGGCCCTCGGGGGTGGGTCTGGACCCGGTGGGTGAGCGCTCCAGCAGGCGCAGCCGCCACATCCGCTCGGCGCGGGCCACGGCGCGTGAGACATTGGGCTGGGCCATGTCCAGCGCGCGGGCGGTCGCGCCCATGGAGTGGTGGTCCATGACGGCCACGATCACGCGCAGCAGGGAGAGATCGACCTCGGCCATATCAGCAGTGTATGACCCAATGCTCAGATCACGACTACCCGGCGGGTGTTCGCGCGAGCACAGTGGAGGCATGGCAACGGGTCACGAATCTTCCCACGGCACCCATGACGGGACAAGCGCCCTCGGCGGGGCAGGCATACTCGGTGGGACTGGTGCGCTCGCTGGGCGGGGCGCTCCCAGCGGCGCAGTCGTCCCGCGAGGAGCGGCGTCGACCTCGGCAACCGCCGCAGCCGCGGCATCGGCCATGCATCCTGTTCCAGTGGCGCGTGCGACGATGCCCGCGCCCCCGGCTGCCCCTGGCACTGAACGGCAACCGGGTTCCCGTGCTGCGGTCCTCCCCGGGCTGGCGTTCTGCGCTGTGGGCATGGCCGTATCCCTCGTGCTCGGGTGGTTGATCCCGGGGGTGAGCCCGCTGCTGATCGCGATCGTCGTGGGCGCCCTGATCGCCAACGTGGTCCGGCTGCCCCGGGTTCTGGCTCCGGGGATCGCCGTGGCCGCCAAGCGGGTCCTGCGCGTCGGCATCGTCCTGCTGGGCCTGTCCGTCTCGCTCCAGGACATCGCGGGACTCGGCTTCGGGATGATCGCGGTCGTCGTGGCCGTGGTCGGCGTGGGCATTCTGACCACAGTGTGGATCGGCGGCCTGATGGGGGTCCCGCGCGCACAGCGCCTGTTGATCGCGTGCGGGTTCTCGATCTGCGGGGCCGCCGCCGTGGCCGCGGTGGAGGGGGTCACGGACTCGGAGGACGAGGACGTCGCGACCGCCGTGGGACTCGTGGTGCTCTACGGCAGTCTGATGATCCCGGGGATCCCGCTCCTCAGCGGGGTCCTGGGGTTGACCGAACACCAGGCCGGTCTGTGGGCGGGCGGCTCGATCCACGAGGTCGCCCAGGTCGTGGCCGCGGGAGGGACCATCGGCTCGGCGGCACTGGCGTCCGCGGTGTTGGTCAAACTGACCCGTGTGGTCATGCTCGCGCCGATCATGACGATCGTGGGGATCCGGGCGCGCCGTTCGGGCACCGCCGCCCGCAACGGCAAGCGACCCCCAATCGTGCCCCTGTTCGTGGTGGGGTTCGTGCTCGCCGTGCTGGTGGCCTCGAGCGGCGTCCTCCCGGAACCGGTCATGGGAGCCCTGGGCACGCTGGAGACGTGGTGTCTCAGCATGGCGATGTTCGCGCTGGGGCTCGGGGTGAAGGCCGAGGAACTCGTGCGAGTGGGCTTCAAGCCCGTGCTGCTCGGTGCGATCTCCACGGTCGTCGTGGCGGCCACCGCCCTCGGGGGCATGCTGGTCGTCACATGAGCCCATGGTGCTGGCTAGCATGGGAAACATGAAGGCTACTGAAGAATCGTTCATCCGGGCCGAGATCCAGGGCCAGACCGGGCTGTTGACCCTGACCCGTGACAAGGCGCTGAACGCGTTGAACCGCAGCATGTACCACCAGCTGGTCAGCGCACTGCAGATGTGGCGGGACGATCCCGCGATCACGCAGGTCGTGATCCGCTCGCAGCTCGCCAAGGCGTTTTGCGCGGGCGGGGACATCAAGGAGGTCCGCGAGGGGGCGTTGGGCGGCCGCCAGGACGAGATCCGCGACGCCTTCGGCACCGAGTACTCCATGAACGCGATCATCGCGCGCTACCCCAAGCCGTACGTGGCCATCATGAACGGCATCGTGATGGGCGGCGGCATGGGCCTGTCCGTGCACGGTTCGCACCGAGTGGTCACGGAGACCACACAGATGGCCATGCCGGAGACGGCCATCGGCTTCTTCACGGACATCGGCGCGAGCTATTTCCTGCCGCGCGTCACCCGGGGTGCCGGTTCCTCGACCGACGACGCCGCTCGCCACGAATCCCTCGCCGTCGCCCGCTACCTCGGGCTGAGCGGTGCGCGCATCAACGGTGCGGATGCGATCGCGCTGGGGCTGGCGGACACCTACATCGATTCCGCGGACGTGGACGCGTTCGTGGACACCGTGCTGGCGGACGGAGTGGACGCCGCGACGTCGTCATATGCCAAGCAGGCCCCGGAATCCGAACTCGTGGGGCGCTGGGACGAGATCGTGGCGACCTACGGTGCGGACGGCTTCGAGGAGGTCGCGCGCAACGCGGGCTCGGACCTGGACGGGATGAGCCCCACGTCGCTCGCGCGCGTGTTCGAGCTGCTGCAGCGCGGCGCGCAGGACGACGACGTCGTCTCCTGCCTGCGCCGCGAACTGCGTATGGCGGAGGACACTGCGGTGGGCCACGACTTCATCGAGGGCGTGCGCGCCATGGTCGTGGACAAGGACAAGAACCCGCAGTGGGAGCCGGCCACGGTGGCCGAGGTGGACATGGACCGGATCCGGGACGTGGCGGACCAGGAATCGGACCTCCCGATCAGTGTGTGAACCGCGGGTCAGCCCAGCGGCGACGGGCTCTGCGAGGTGTCCGGGGTGAGCGGGTCCGAGCCCACCGAGCCGCGGGCGCGGGCGATGCCCGCCATGAGGTGGTAGACCACCAGGGCGGCGGCGGTGCCCAGGGCGATGCCCGCGAAGTCGAGCCCGGCGAAGGACCAGGTGTAGTCGCCGATGCCCACGATCATCGCGATCGCTGCTGTGGTGAGGTTGACCGGGTTGGAGAAGTCCACGCGGTTCTGCACCCAGATCCGCACGCCCAGCATGCCGATCATGCCGTACAGCACCGTGGCCGCTCCGCCCAGCACACCCTGGGGGACCGTGGCCACCGCGGCGCCGAAGACGGGCAGCACGCTCAGCAGGATCGCGACGAGCGCGGCCACCCAGTACGCGGCGGTCGAGTAGACGCGCGTGGCGGCCATGACTCCGATGTTCTCCGCGTACGTGGTGGTGCCGGAACCGCCGCCGGAGCCCGCGATCATGGTGGCCAGACCGTCCGAGATGATGGCGCGGCCCATGTAGGGGTCCAGGTCGTCGCCGGTCATCAGGGCCACGGACTTCACGTGACCGATGTTCTCCGCCACGAGCACCAGGATCACCGGGATGAACAACCCGGCCAGGTTGAGGTGGAACTCGGGGGAGTGGAACTGGGGCAGGCCGAACACGCTTTGTTCATCCCATGCGGCCTGGATCGAGGTGAAGTCCACCTCACCGCGGATCACGGCGGTGACATAGCCAATCGCCACGCCCAGGAGGATGGACAGGCGGCCCAGCAGCCCGCGGAACAACACCGAGATCAGGATGATCGAACCCAGGGTCACGAGGGCCGTGACGGGTGCCGCGGTGAAGTTCTGCTTGGCGGAGGGGGCCAGGTTGAAACCGATGAGGGCCACGATGGTGCCCGTGACGGCCGGCGGCATGAGTTTCTGCAGCCACCCCGTGCCCGCGATCTGCACGATCACGCCGATCAGGAACAGCGCGGCACCGGCCATGATCACGCCGCCGAGCGCCCCGCCCGGACCGTACTGGTTCACGGACGCGGTGATCGGGGCGATGAACGCGAACGAGGACCCCAGGTAGCTGGGCACCCGCCCCGCCGTGATCACCAGGAACAGCACCGTGCCGATGCCGGAGAAGAACAGCGTGGTGGCCGGCGGGAAGCCGGTGAGCAGCGGCACCAGGAACGTGGCGCCGAACATCGCCACCACGTGCTGCGCGCCGATCGAGATGGTCCGCGGCCACGCCAGCCGCTCCCGCGGGGTCACCACGTCCCCCGGGGCCACGTGCCTGCCGTCCCCGTGCAGCCGCCAGTTCAGGCCCAGGCGCTCGACGACGCCGCCGCGCCGGTCCTGCTTGCGCGGCTCGTGCTGCTCGTCCTGCGGTGGCGGGGTGTGGTCGGGGAAAACCGACGAACTCATGGGTGCTCCTTGTCCTGGGCGGGCCGTGGGTGCCGCCCCGAGGATTCTAGTGCGCGGGTGGGGCCCGACTGGTGGTGCGGGGCCCACGCGCGGTGGTGAGGTGCCGCGGGAGGTGGCCGTGCGGCGTTGTCGGCGCCTGGCGAGAAATCTACGGGCGAGTAGGGTGAGTGACGGGGGCCACGCCCGTGGCCACCGGGCCCGCGGGAGGCCGACTCGCGCGAGCGTGACTCACACAGGAGTGGGGGAGGACATCATGGCTGAACTGACCAACGTGACCGTGGTCGGATCCGGGGTGCTCGGATCGCAGATCGCGTTCCAGGCGGCGTACTTCGGCAAGACCGTGACCGTGTACGACATCAGCGAGGAGATCGTCGGGGCGCTGCCCGGCAAGTGGGAGAAGCTGTCCCTGCTGTACACGCGGGACATGGCGGCCACCCCCGGGCAACTAGAGGCGGCCAAGGCCCGGTTGAGCGGCACCACGGATCTCGGGGCGGCCCTGCAGGACGCGGACATCGTGATCGAGGCCGTGCCCGAGAACCTGGAACTCAAGAAGAAGGTGTGGTCCCAGATCGGTGCGGCCGCGCCGGAGAAAGCCGTCCTGTGCACCAACTCCTCCACGCTGCTGCCCAGTGACATTGCCGAGTCCACAGGCCACCCGGAGCGGTTCCTGGCGCTGCACTTCGCCAACGAGGTGTGGCGCAACAACACCGGTGAGGTCATGGGGCACGCGGGCACGGATCCGGCCGCGGCCGAGGCCGTCCTGGAGTTCGCCGGGCAGATCGGGATGGTGCCCATCCACATCAAGAAGGAGCAGGCGGGCTACATCCTCAACACCCTGCTGGTGCCGTTCCTGACGGCGGCATCGCACTTGTGGGTCAACGACATCGCACAGGCCGAGGACATCGACAAGACCTGGCGCACCGCCACCGGTTCTCCCCTAGGCCCGTTCCAGATCCTGGACCACGTGGGCATGGAGACCTACTACCAGATCAACATGAATGCGGGGACCGAGGAGTCCCAGCGGGTTGCGGAACGCGTGAAGCGGGAGTTCATCGACCAGGGTCACATGGGGCGCAGCTCCGGGCAGGGGTTCTACACGTACGAGTGATGCCCCGGCCAAGCCCCGGCGTGGGTTCCCGGACCCTCCCGGAGGTCCATGAATAATGAACGGCATGACCCAGGACGCGTTCGGTGAACTGCTCGACAAGCTCTACTACGGGGCGCTGGACACCCGTGACCGCGGGGACAAGTTCGAGCGGCTGATGCGGTCCTACCTGCTCACGGATCGGGCGTACTCGTTCTCCAAGGTATGGCTGTGGAACGAGTACCCGGAGCGGGGCAACCGCTCGGACATCGGCGTCGACCTGGTGGGTGTCCGCGCGGACACGGGCGAGAAGGTGGCGATCCAGTGCAAGTTCAAGGATCCGGACAAGGTGATCGCCAAGGGGGACGTCGACTCCTTCATCTCCGCGTCCGCCACCGCTGAGTTCGGCGAGCGCCTGATGGTCTCCACGTCCCGCAAGGAGCTGGGTGGCAACGCCCGCAAGACCATCGAGAACCTGGACAAGCCATGGTCCACGGTGGGGCTGGATCAGCTGGCAAATGCCCCCATCGACTGGTCCCAGTTCAACCTGGACCAGCCGGAGCACATGGTCCGCACGGACGAGGGCAAGTCCCCGCGCCCGCACCAGCTGCAGGCCATGGCGGCGGTCAAGGAGGGGTTCGAAAGCCACGACCGCGGCAAGCTCATCATGGCGTGCGGCACGGGCAAGACGTACACCTCCCTGCAGATCATGCGGGAGCAGACCCCGGAGAACGCCACGGTGCTGTTCCTGGTGCCGTCCATCTCCCTGCTCTCGCAGACGCTCACGGAGTGGAAGCGGGATGCCTCCGAGGAGTTCCGGGCGTTCGCGGTGTGCTCGGACGTGAAGGTGGGCAAGAACACCGCGGACGACATCTCCTCCACGGACCTGGCGCTGCCGGCCACCACGAGCCCGGAGCGTCTGATCACGCAGCTCAACCGCTTTCCGGACTACGCGGGGCGCACCGTGGTGTTCTCCACCTACCAGTCCATCGACGTGCTGCACGAGGCGCAGCAGATGGGGTTCCCGGACTTCGACCTGATCGTCTGCGACGAGGCCCACCGCACCACGGGCGCCACGCTGGCCGGCCAGGAGGACTCGGCGTTCGTGCGCGTGCACGACCAGTCCTTCATCCGCGGTGCCAAGCGGCTCTACATGACGGCCACACCGCGCGTGTTCGACGAGAGCACGCGGAAGAAGGCGGAGGAGAACTCCGTGGTGGTCGCGTCCATGGACGACGAGACGCTGTTCGGCCCCGAGTTCCACCTCCTGGGCTTCGGCGAGGCTGTGGAGGGCGGTCTGCTCAGCGACTACAAGGTCCTGGTGCTCGCGGTGGACGAGGCCGCGATCACGCGCCAGTTCCAGGAGCTGCTCACGGACGAGGACGGCCAGCTCAGCATTGACGACGTCGCTCGCATGGTCGGCTGCTGGAAGGGCCTCTCCACCCGCGGTTCCACCCAGGGCGGCATGGACGACGACGCCGCTCCGCACCCGGGTGCCCCGGGTCCCATGCGGCGCGCGGTGGCGTTCGCCTCCAACATCCGCGAGTCGCAGCGGGTTGCTGACGCCCTGGAGCGGGTGAGCGAGCAGCTCGCCCAGGACAATCCGCAGGATCTGCTGCTGCGCGCTGAGCACGTGGACGGCACCATGAACGTGGCGCAGCGGGGCGGCAAGCTGCGGTGGTTGGAAGCGGAGCCCGAGCAGGGTGAGTGCCGCATCCTCACCAATGCACGGTGCCTGTCCGAGGGCGTGGACGTGCCCAGCCTGGACGCGGTGATGTTTCTCAACCCCCGCAACTCGCAGGTGGATGTGGTGCAATCGGTGGGACGGGTGATGCGCCGGGCCAAGGACAAGGACTACGGGTACATCATCCTGCCGGTGGGCATTCCCTCGGGGGTGGCTCCGGAGGCCGCGCTGAAGGACAGCAAGAAGTACAAGGTCATCTGGTCCGTGCTCAACGCGCTGCGCTCGCACGACGACCGCTTCGAGGCGATGGTCAACCACATCGATCTCAACCAGGACCGCGACGACCGCCTGGACGTGATCCCGGTGACCGTGGACGACGACTCCACGGTGGTGGTCCCCACCAACGAGCACGGCGAGCAGACCGTGCTGGACCTCCCATTCGAGAACGCGCAGGAGTGGCGGGACGCCATCTACGCCAAGATCGTGCAGAAGGTGGGGGACCGCGAGTACTGGGAGAACTGGTCCGCGACCATTGCCGAAGTGGCGGCCAAACACACCGAGCGGATCACCGCGCTGGTGACCCAGGACCCCGCCCCGGAGGTGGCGGAGCAGTTCGACACGTTCGTGACGGCGCTGCGGGCCAACCTGAACGACGGCATCTCGGTCACGGACGCCATCTCCATGCTGTCCCAGCACCTGATCACCAAGCCGGTGTTCGACGCGCTGTTCGAAGGCTACGACTTCGCGGCCCACAACCCGGTGTCCGTGGTGATGCAGCGGATGGTGGACACGCTGGCCGGGAACAACCTGGAGTCCGAGACGGCCACGCTGCAGTCCTTTTACGACAGCGTGCAGCGCCGCGCCACGGGGATCGACAACCCCGAGGGCAAGCAGCGGATCATCACGGAGCTGTACGAGAACTTCTTCACCAAGGCGTTCCCCAAGCAGGCGGATGCCATGGGAATCGTGTACACCCCGGTGGAGATCGTGGACTTCATCCTGCGCTCGGTGAATGAGCTCTCCCGCCGGCACTTCGGGGTGGGGCTCACGGATCGGGACGTGCATGTGCTGGACCCGTTCACGGGAACCGGCACGTTCATGGTGCGACTCATTGAGTCCGGCATCATCGAACCCCACGACCTCGCGCGCAAGTACGCCGAGGAGCTGCACGCCACCGAGATCATGCTGCTGGCCTACTACATTGCGGCCATCAACATCGAGGCCACCTACCACGGTGTGCAGGGCGGGATGTATGTCCCGTTCGAGGGGATCGTGCTGGGGGACACGTTCCAGATGTCCGAGGACAAGGATGTGATCGATAGTGAGGTGTTCACTGGCAACAACTCCCGCGCGCAGAAGCAGCTGGATGCGGACATCCGCGTGATCGTGGGCAACCCGCCCTACTCGGTGGGGCAGACCAGCGCGAACGACAACAACGCGAACCTGGCCTACCCCACGCTCGACGCCCGGATCCGGGACACGTATGCGGCACTGGGCAGCGGGCAGAACAAGAACAGCCTCTACGACTCCTACGTGCGCGCCATGCGCTGGGGCTCCGACCGGATTGGGGACCGGGGCATCCTGGCCTACGTGACCAACGGCGGGTACATCGACGGGAACTCGGCGGACGGCATCCGCAAGTCGCTGGTCACGGACTTCGACCGGCTGTATGTGTTCAACTTGCGGGGCAACCAGCGCACCGCAGGAGAACAGTCCCGCAAAGAGGGTGGCAAGGTCTTCGGCAGCGGAAGCCGCGCCACGGTGGCTGTTCTGCTCGCCGTCAAAGATCCCGCCCACACCGGGGACTGTGAGCTGCGCTACCGGGACATTGGGGACTACCTCTCCCGCGAGGCGAAGCTCGAGATCATCCGCACGGCGGGGCTGAACGACGAGGGCTGGCAGACCCTGGAGCCCAACGCCAAGGGGGAGTGGCTCAACCAGTCCACGGACGAGTTCCAGGAGTACGCGCCGCTGGGCGCCAAGAATGAGAATGACCGCGATGGAATCATCTGCCGGTCGTACTCGGCCGGTCTCAAAAGCGGGCGCGATTCGTGGTGCTACAACTACTCAGCCCGCCACCTGGCCAACAATATGCGGAGGATCGTCACTACCTTTAATGCCACATCGGCCTCGTTCGACCCCACAGGCCGCACGGCTGGGGAGATCCTCGCCCAGGCGAAGAAACACGCCGACTACGACCCCACCAAGATGAGCTGGAACCGCGGCACTCTGAACGACCTGGCGCGGCGCCGTAAATACACCTTTGACGAGGCCAAGATCGTGCGAAGCGCATACCGGCCGTTCAGCAAACAACATCTGTATTTCGACCGGTCACTCAACGACATGCTCTACCGGATGCCCTCCATGTTCCCGGCCCCGGAGCACGAGAACTACGGGTTCTACCTCACCGGCGTGGGGTCACACTACGCCTTCACATTGTTGGCCACGGACGCCATCCCAGACCTGCACCTGCTGGACACCGGGCAGTTTTTCCCCCGCTACACCTACGAACCCCTCGACACGCCTACCGGTAACGAGAACCCCGCGGAACTGAACCTGGGGCTGGGCGGGGGCGAGAGCTGCGTCGTCGTGGGCGGGTACCGGCGGCTCGACAACGTGACGGACGAGACCCTGGCGCGCTACACCGAGGCCTTCGGGGAGGGCGTGAGCAAGGACGAGATCTTTGCGAGCGTGTACGCGCAGTTGCACGATCCGGCCTACCGGGCGAAGTACGCGGCAGACCTCAAGCGGCAGCTGCCGCGCATTCCGCTGCCGGGCTCCGTCGAGGACTTCCGTGCGTATGCGGCGGCGGGGCGCGAGCTCATGGACCTGCACATCGGCTACGAGACCGTGGATCCGTATCCTCTCACGGAATCCCACAGCACGGGTGACGAGTCCGACCCCGCGTTCTACCGGGTGACGACAATGCGCTGGGGCGGCACGGGCAGGTCCAGGGACCGCTCGGTGATCGTGTACAACGGCAACGTGACGCTCAGCGGCATCCCGGGCGCGGCCCACGAGTACATGCTGGGCTCACGTTCCGGGCTGGAGTGGCTGCTGGACCGGTACCGGGTGAAGACGGACAAGGCGTCGGGCATCGTGAACGATCCCAACGACTGGGCGCTGGAGCACGAGAACCCCGCTACATCGTGGACCTCATCAAGCGCGTGACCACGGTGAGCGTGCGAACCATGGAGATCGTGAAGGGGCTGCCGGGGCATGAGTGAAAAAGAGGAAGAAATGCAAAAATGAAACTAAGTCCAGAGAGAAGGTTCAACGCACTTTTTGGGGTGTTTTGCAGTCCGGGCACCTCCTCCATCTGGTCTTTCATAGGATGCTTTTTCCTGTTTACTCTCAGTTCGCTCCTGCATCCGATTCGCATGCGGGGATACTTTGAAGACAATAGAATCGCAGTTCATTCGGACGAAAAAATACGAGTCCGCGTTGAAGTGGCATCGCTGGTTGAGAAGTTAATACTGGCGGGCTATAGCGTATTGGCATTATTAATACCAGTCAACCTGGGGGATAGGGCGTATTCGACGAATGTTGTGAACAATTTAGTACAGGATTTACCTTTTTATGGCTATGCCCTTTTGTTTTTAACGCCATGCATCCTTGGGTCTATTTTTATAACCATTCGGGTCAAAAGCATATCGAAAAATTTAGAGGACGCAGATTCTGGGAAATTTTTCAAAATGTATTTTATGGAGTTTGTTCGCTCCTACACCCCATTCATGCTGTGGTTCCTCGCTTTTGGGGCCGTTCTGTTCCTGATGGATGGGGTGGCGACTTGGGGAGAGGTGGCCGTTTTTCGAAATAATATTCTTGAAGGCGTCGATCCGAGGAGGAATTCCCCCAATTTTATGACCGATTTTACGCAACATTTTATACAAGGGTTTGTGGAAAATCTAACTAGAATTGTCCTGGTTCCATTCGCAATTATTTCATATGGATTCAGCGTTTCTGTATTCAGTATAAAATCGGGCCAGATCAAAGATGGTGCGAACTGAGTTCCGAGTAAGCCTGGGTCGCTGAATTAGGCCCCTGGGTGACACGTGCTCCCGGTATAAACTCATCCTGAACTGGTGATTGCGGCGAAAGTTGCAATTGTTTCAGAGGTGGGGCCGACGCCGGGCACCGCCCACCGCTGGCCCCGCCTCCTAGTGCCGCGTGGAACGAGCCGCTGCCGGGTCCCCGGCGTGCTCTCCGTCAGAATGGCCCCATGCCCAGCCACGTGCACCGCCCGGGACTCCGGCTCAAGGATCTCCGCGCCACACTGCGACGCGTGGGCCTGCCCCTCGTGCAGCTCTGCGTGGTGCTGGCCGCGTCAGCGTCCTGAACTTCATCGTGAGCATCGGCACGGATGCCACCTACCGCACCACGTTCCTCGAACGCGTGCGGGGCAAGGTCCGTCGCTGCATCGACGCGCGGGGCGAGTACAGGGCCCTGCGCGCAGGCACGTCACCGTCGCACGGCCTGACGACGTCGCACGGTGCCCCCTCGCACCCAGCCGACGGCGCGGCGTCGCCGGGTGCCGCGGCACCCGAAACGACCCCGGACACACCCCGGGCGCGGCCCCCAGAGGGGGTGCAGCGCCGTCGTCACCGTCTGTCATCCCCGGCGCGAACGCCGCGGGGCGCACCCTTGGGGACGTCCCCGGAGGGCCGCTAGGCTGAACGCGTGCACCCCGCAGAGCTGAGCCCGGCCACCCAGGACTACCTGAAGACCATCTGGCGGCTGGGCGAGTGGGAGCCGGAGCGGGTGACCACCACGTCGCTGGCCGCGCGAATGGGTCTGGCGGCCTCCACCGTGTCCGAGGCGCTGAAGAAGCTCACCGCACAGGGCCTGGTGACCCGGCCCGCATACGGGGTCGTGGAGCTGACCGCCGAGGGACGTGACGTGGCCGTGCACATGGTGCGCCGCCACCGCATCCTGGAGATGTTCCTGGCCACCGAGCTGGGCTACACGTGGGACGAGATCCACGACGAGGCCGAGGTTCTCGAGCATGCCGTCACCGACCGATTCATCGACCGTGTGGACGCCAAGCTCGGCCACCCGTCCGAGGACCCGCACGGGGATGCGATCCCCTCACGGGACGGGGTGATCACTCCCGCCCCGGCCGTTCCGCTCGGGGACGTCACCCACCCGGAGCCCGTGCGGGTCACGCGCGTCTCGGACGAGAGCCCCGAGACCCTGCGGGTGCTCGCGGAGGCCGAGATTCGGCCGGGCGCGGTGCTGCGGGTGCTTCCGGGTCCGGACCGCAGCGCCACGGTGCGCGTGCGCGTAGCCGGCGGGGGCACGACGCCGGGCGGTGACGTCCCGGGGGGCAGCTCGCCCGCAGCTCTGGCGACGCAGGGGCCACCCGACGTTGTGGGCACGGTAGCGTCCGGTGGGGTCACGGTGGAACTCGGCATCCTCGTGGCGGAGGCCGTCTGGGTGCAGGCCCTCACCCACGCGAGCTGAACGGGACAGGCGCTCCCCGGCCCGGCTGCGGACAGCATCAGGCTCGCGCTGGACCGAGCGGCGCCGCCTCGGACAGTGGGCTCCCCCTGCTGCGTCCGGCGCCGTCGCGGGCCCACAAGGTGAACAGCAGGTGGCCGGAACATGTCCTACCCTTGAAGGAACACGAATATGTAGGCGGCGGCACTCCGTGCCCGGGCCGCGGCGGTGCCGGCTGGCACCGGTGATCGAGGAGCACGAGGTCCACAACATGTCCGAGGGTTTTCTGCGTGCGAGCAGACGGCTGGGCCGGTGGACGGGCCGAGGGCTCTGCTACGGCCTGATCTGGCTGGGCCTCACCCTGCTGGCGGCCGCCGGGGTGATCCGGCACTACTGGGGTCAGATCTCCGTGGGGCAGATGCGCATGAACCTGGTGTCCGTGCAGACGGACGGCGGCGGCGGGTCGATCGTGTGGGTCTCGGTGCTGCTGATCGGCGTGCTTCCCGTGCTGCTGACCTTGGCGGTCGCGCTGGGCCGGTGGGTGTGGCGGCGCCGCCTGTCCGGGCACACTGCGCGCGCCCCGCGCGGCGTGGTCCGCTCCGTCTCCGCGATCGCGGTGGCGGCGGTGGTGGTGGGGGGTACCGCGAGCTTCGCGTCCGCGGTGGACCTGCCCCGCTACGTCAAGGCCGCCAAGTTCCCGCACGACATCGGATCGCGCTACGTCCAGCCCACTGTCACCGGGGACGCGGGCAAGCGCAACCTGGTGGTGGTCTACCTCGAGTCGGGGGAGCAGACCCTCGCGGACGACCAGCTGTTCGAGAAGAATGCGTTCAAGCCCCTGGAGGACGTCACCCGCGCGGAGGACGGCTGGCGCAGCGTCACCGACCTCCAGCAGTACGAGGGCGGCGGCTGGACCATGGCCGGGCTCACATCCACCCAGTGCGGCATCCCCCTCAAGAGCTCGGGGGAGGGCATCAGCTCGAGTGACATCGGCGCCGGGATGGAGCAGTACCTGGGAGGTGTCATGTGTCTGGGGGACGTGCTGCAGAACCACGGCTACACCAGCACGTTCCTGGGCGGGGCCAACTCCTCGTTCGCCGGCAAGGACGCCTTCCTGCGATCGCACGGCTACACGGAGGACAAGGGGCTCGCGGACTGGCGGGCCGCCGGCGAGCCGGAGCAGAACTTCCGCGGCGACTGGGGGCTCAGCGACGAGCGGCTCATGGCCCACGCGAAGGACGAGGTGGACCGTCTGCACGCCCGCTCCGAGCGCACGGGCCAGCCGTTCAACCTGTCCATGCTGACCCTGGACACCCACGAACCGGTGCACGTCTACGACTCCTGCGGCGTGGACACCCAGAACCAGGTGACCTCGGTGTTCGCGTGCTCCATGACGCAGGTGGCGGGCTTCATCGAGCACATGAGGGTCCAGGGCTACCTGGAGGACACCTCCGTGGTGGTCATGGGGGACCACCTCAAGCACATGAGCGCCGGGGACGCGTTCCACGAGCAGCTGGACCACCACCCCAACCGCACCATCTTCAACCGCGTGTGGGTCCCGGGGGAGTCCTCGGACCAGCCCCTGCGGGCGGGCGCGGACCAGCTGTCCATGTACCCCACCCTCCTGGAGGCGGCGGGGCTATCGGTGCACGACGGCGCGGCGGGCCTCGGTACGTCTGTCCGGCGGCAACAGCCTCCCCAGGGCTCGGCCCAGGCCATGGACCCGGAGGAGTACGCACTGCTGCTCGAGTCCCGCTCGGCTGAGTTCTACACCCGCGCGTGGAACCCGCAGGACCTGGTGCGCTGAGGGCACGGGCGGTCCGACCCCCGGAGACGGTTCCGGCCGCCCCGCCGAAACATCGCTTGAACGCGCTGAATCCCGTCCAGGGGTGGCCGGGGTCGTTCGCGGAGGCCACCCCGAAGAGGTCGGCCACGGGCTGACCCTGTGCTGCGGCGTCGCGCAGCGCCTGGACGATCAGCGGCTGGTTGGGGCGCAGCTTGCGCAGCGCGAAGTCCATCCCGGAGGGGGCGAACACCCATGTGGTGGGGGAGTCGTCGGGTAGCAGCGCGCTGACCACGGTGCCGCCCACCGAGCTCGTGTAGGCGGTGCAGCTCCCGGTCTCGCCCAGCACGCGGGCGGCCGTGCGCAGGGAGTCGGAGCCGTGCGCGGTGAAACCCCGGCGGCCCGCCGTGTGGTGCAGCAGCTCGATTACGGCGTGCGCGCCACTCGGGTGGGTGAGCACGGGGCCGTACGGCGCGTACCAGAGCCGCCCCGACCGTGAGGTCTCCTCAACGACCAGGGCGTGCCAGCCGGGCCCCGAGAAGAGGTGGGTGGCGGGGCCCAGGGCGGCCTGGAAGCGGTGCCATGGTTCGGACTGCAGCACGGCGGCGGGTCCGAGAATGGGGGGGGTTGGGGGCGGGTGGCGGGCGCTACGTGGACTGCCCAGCGGCTGGGGACGGGGTGGAGCGCTGGTCGACGTTCTCGAGTGCGGCACGGGGGCCCTCCATCGGGAATCGGGACCTGCTCATGGTCGACAACGAACGAGAGGGCGTGCAGTTGCACGCCCTCCCGCTCACGGCCCTGCTGCGCAGGGAGGCCACACCGCCGGGACGGCTCGGGGACGCCGCGTCGGTGAGTGCCGCCTCCGTGACGTCCCGCGTTCTGCGGTCTCAGCCGATCACTGAATCCACGAGCGCCTTGGCCTCCTTCTGGACCTGCGCCAAATGCTCCGCGCCCTTGAACGACTCCGCGTAGATCTTGTACACGTCCTCGGTCCCGGACGGCCGGGCCGCGAACCACGCGGATTCCGTGACCACCTTCAGCCCGCCCACAGTGGCGCCGTTACCCGGCGCCTCGGTGAGCTTGGCGATGATGGGTTCCCCGGCGAGGGTCTCCGCGGTGACCTGCTCGGCGGACAGCTTCTTCAGTACGGCCTTCTGCTCGCGATCGGCCGGGGCGTCGATGCGCTCGTACACCGGATCCCCGAACTGCTCGGTGAGTTCGGCGTAGCGCTGCGACGGCGTCTTGCCCGTGCGTGCGGTGATCTCCGCGGCGAGCAGCGCCAGGATGATGCCGTCCTTGTCAGTGGTCCACGCGGAACCGTCCATCCGAAGGAAGGACGCGCCCGCGGATTCCTCCCCGCCGAAGCCGATGGATCCGTCCAGCAGACCGGGCACGAACCACTTGAAGCCCACGGGGACCTCCACCAACCGGCGGCCCAGCGAGTCGGCCACGCGGTCGATGATCGAGGACGACACCAGGGTCTTGCCGATCCCGGCTTCCGGGGACCACCCGGCACGGTTGCGGTAGAGGTAGTCGATGGCCACGGCCAGGTAGTGGTTGGGATTCATGAGCCCGGCATCCGGGGTCACGATGCCGTGCCGGTCGCTGTCGGCGTCGTTGCCGGTCGCGATGTCGTACTTGTCCCTGTTGCCGATCAACGACGCCATGGCCGAGGGGGAGGAGCAATCCATGCGGATCTTCTCGTCCCAGTCCAGCGTCATGAACGCCCACTGCGGGTCCACCTCGGGGTTGACCACGGTCAGGTTCAGCCCGAAGCGCTCGCCGATCTCCTGCCAGTACGCCACGGACGCCGAGCCCATGGGATCCGCGCCGATGTGCAGCCCGGATTCCTTGATGACTTCGAGGTCGATGATTTCCGGCAGCGCGGAGACGTAGCTGTCCAGGAAGTCGAAGGTCCCGGTGGTCTCCGCGGCGGCGGCCTCCTCCAGGGGCATCCGCTCCACACCATCGAGGCCCGCCGCGATGAGGTCGTTGGCGCGGTTCGCGATCCACTCGGTGGCGTCCGTGTCCGCGGGACCGCCGTGCGGGGGGTTGTACTTGAAGCCGCCGTCCGTGGGCGGGTTGTGGGACGGGGTGATCACGATGCCATCCGCGCGGTCCGCAGGCTCGGAGGCGTTGTACGTGAGGATCGCGTGGGACAGCGCCGGGGTGGGCGTGAAGCCGTCCCGGGAGTCCAGCAGGGTGCGCACGCCGTTGGCCGCGAGCACCTGCAGCGCGGTGTCCTGTGCGGGTCCGGACAGCGCGTGCGTGTCCTTGCCCATGAACAGTGGCCCGGTGATCCGCTGCTCCGCGCGGTACTCCACGATCGCCTGGGTGATCGCGGCGATGTGGTGCTCGTTGAACGAGGTCTTCAGTGAGGACCCGCGGTGCCCGGAGGTGCCGAACACCACGCGCTGGTCAGGATCGTCCGCGTCCGGGACGCGGTCGAAGTACGCGGCCAGGAGCTGGTCGATGTCCACGAGGTCACTGGGTTGGGCGACGGTGCCCGCACGGTTGGTCATGGTTCAAACCTAGTCCCGATCGCGGCGCCCGTCAGTCGTTTTCCGCAGGTTTCCGCGCACCGCACGTCGGGGCCCAAACGGCCGGTGGCAGCGGGCTCGCAGCTCGCGCTCAGAGCAGGTGCCGTCAGGCCACCAAGGACGCGCGCGGCATGGTCGGCGGGTCCAACTGCGCCGCGAGCGCGAGCAGCCACGCCTCGGACGACGCCGCTCCCACCAGGTGCACGCCCATGGGCACCGGCCCGGGATAGTTGCCTCGCTCGGGTGTAGCCCACGTGGTGGGGATCGTGATCGCGGGCAGCCCCACCACGTTGATCAGGGAGGTCCACGGGGTGTACTGGCATTGCCGCATATAATCCTGCTCGGCACCGGCGGGGTCGGTGATGTCGAAGCCCTCGTGGAACCAGCCGATCGGGCGCGGGGGCATGGCCAGCGCCGGAGTGAGGATCATGTCGTACTGGGCATATTGGCTGATCACATTGGCCTCGATGTCCCGCAGGACCGCCACGGCATCGGCGAGATCCACCGCGGACCGTGTCAGCGCGCGGTCCCGGAACGCCCGGGCCAGGCCCGTGAGCTGACCTTCCTGCCCGGTTAGCGGCAGCTGCCCCATGACGGTGCTCCACAGCCGGAAGAACGCGTCCGGGTAGGCCGGGTCGTAGGAGATCCGGGCGTCGACGACGTTGTGCCCCGCCCGCTCGAGGCGCCGCACCCCGTCGTCGAGCGCGGCACGCGCCTCGGGTGATACGGAGATGTCGTAGGTCTCGTCGAAGGGCGACGCCGTGCTGACACCGATCCGCAACGGGCGCTCACCCCACGGCATCCGCCCGGCCAGGGCGGCGTCGACCACTGCCGTGAAGGACGGCTCGGGCGCGGCCCGGACGGGGCGGTCGATCCGATCGTGTCCGGGGGTGTGGCACAGCACGTCCATGAGCAGGGCGGCATCCCCGGCGGTGCGCGTGATAGGGCCGTTGACCCCCAGTTGTCCCACGTTGGACAGGGCGTCGTTGCTCGGGACACGCCCACGATTGGGTTTCAGGCCGATGAGTCCGCAGGCCGCCGCGGGGATCCGGATGGAGCCGCCGCCGTCGGAACCCACGGCCCCGGGCAGGATCCCCGCGGCCACGGCGGCCGCTTGACCCCCGGAGGACCCGCCAGGGGAGCAGTCCAGGGCGAACGGGTTGCGGGCCGGAGGGAAGGCGCGATTCTCCGAATAGCAATTGAGCAGGAACTCGGGGACCTGGGTCTTGCCGAGGATCACCGCACCGGAGGCTTCGAGGGTCGCGGCGAGCGGCTCGGATGCGGCGGCGGGCGGCACGGTACCGGTCTCGTCCCGCGTGGTCAGTGAGCCCCACGTGGTGGGCATCCCGGCGACGTCGTGCCCGTCCTTGAGCGCGGTGGGGATACCCAGCAGGGCGGGGAGCTCGGAGGCATCCTCCTCGGAGTCGCCTCGGGCGCTCGAGAGCCGCTCGTCCGCGCTGCGGGCCCGCTCGAGGGTGGCCTCTGGGGCCACATGGACAAAGGCCCCCAAGTGCGCGTTGAGCTCGGTTATCCGCTCGAGCGTCCGCCGGGTCAGCTCCTCGCTCGTCACCTCCCCGCGGCGCAGGGCGGCAACGGTCTCGGTCAACGTGGGGAAGTGTTCCACCGTGTCCTCCATGGCGTTCGGGACGTGTGCGGGGACCCCAGCCTAACCATTGCGCGTCATGAAGTTCTCAGAGCGGGGGCGGCGCTGCCGAGGACGGTCGGACCGACACTGCCTGGGAAAGGTTTTCGAGGACTCGTACCCGGGAATCGAACCAGTCCAACCCTCTGAGCTCCGTCATGATCGCCTGTTCGATCCCGACGCCAAAATCGCCGCAGTATGCTCGAATTTCCCCTCACGCATCACACCGAGAAAGTAGATCCCCCATGAAACGGTCGCTCTCCGTCGCGGTTTTGGCCTTCGTCGTGCTCACCGGGTGTTCCGCGAACAATGACGCCTCGGACACCGGCCAATCAAGCGTAGGCGCGCCCAGCCCCCAGGTGTACCAGGATGTGCAGAACTGGTCAGGCGCCGGTGATAACGGGGCACGATTCACCGCTACCGGTGAGGTGAAAGCGCCGTCCGGGGTCGAGGAAGCCCGCCAGTTGATGGGAAAATCGAACACTCCGCTGCATTTCCTGGCCGTCACCGTTGACAACATCAAGGGCGCAGACTCAATCACCACGCTGAAGGCGACTTTCACGACGCCGGCCGGTGACCTGGTCGAATACACCCCACTCGGCGACTACCTGAACGAATCGGAAGCGCCGGAGAGCTCGAGCGTCGATGCCACCAACCGGATCATCGAGGTGCACAACGCTTTCAGTTGGGATGAATACGAAGTAATTGCGGGCCAGAAGAAGACCGTCGTTCTCGCCACGGAGAGCGCGTACCCTCACCAGGTGACTCACGCGACTGTGGGAGAGGGCATAACCCTTACTCCCTCCGACCGATCCGCTGAAACGGACAGGGCCACCGGAGCCCCCGAGGCAAAGG
>NZ_JAUZUS010000016.1:0-37375 GCF_031844145.1 Kocuria sp. PD6 | reverse complement strand
TAAGCTCTTATTCAGAGCCATGAGTTGGAAGTTTTGGCTGCCGTTGATTCGGAACGCTTCTCGCTGTCCTTGCGGCAACTCGACTAGCTTATCCGTTCCCCGTCTTCTTCGCAACTCGGCGTTCGCACGCCGTTGCCGTTCGGAAGTTGGGGGAGGTAGCTCGTCGGCCTGCCGGACCAGCGGTTCGCTGTTCGTCCTTGCGGCGACTCGGAATACATTACACACGCCCGCGGGACTGCGCAAAACGGCCCTGGGGAGGGCCCGCCACCTCCGGGCCGCGTTCGGACGCGGGGTGGTCGCCCCGCCCCGAGCCGGGCATCGACGCGGCGCCCGCAGACAACGGCCGCACAATCACGTGGCCGCGGTCGCGCAGTGGCGTTACCCGGGTGGCTGCCTCAGTCCCGCAGCAGGTTCTTGCGCACCTTGCCCGTGGCCGTGCGCGGCAGCTCGTCACTGAACACGACCGAGTCCGGCACCTTGAACCCGCTGAGCTGGTTCCGGACGTGGTCGCGCAGGTCGTCCTCCGTGACCGTGGACCCGTTCACCCGCACCACGTGCGCGACCGGGCGTTCGCCCCACTTCTCGTGAGCTACCCCCACGACGGCGACGTCCGCGACGTCCGGATGGGAGTAGAGGGCCTGCTCCACCTCGATGGACGAGATGTTCTCCCCGCCGGAGATGATGATGTCCTTGGCGCGGTCCCGCAGCTGGATGTAGTTGTTGGGGTGCATGACCCCCAGGTCACCCGTGTGGAACCACCCGCCCTCGAACGCCTTCCGCGTGGCGGGTACGTCCTTGTAGTAGCCGATCATCACGTTGTTGCCCCGCAGCACCACTTCCCCCACGGTTGTACCGTCCGCCGGCACGTCCTCGAGGGAGTCGTCCACCACGCGGGCGGATTCCGCCTGGATCATGGCCACCCCCTGCCGGGACATCTGCTGCGCCCGCTCCCGGGGCGAGAGCTCACGCCACTGTTCCTGGGGTTCGCAAATGGTGATGGGGCCGAAGACCTCGGTGAGCCCGTACACGTGGACGATGTCGAAGCCCGCGCTCTCCAACCGCTGGATGATGCTCGGCGCGGGCGGGGCCCCGGCGGTCGTGATCCTGATGGTGTGTTCGAGTGGGTGGGCCTCCGAGGCGTCCACGATGATCGAGCACACGGCCGGCGCGCCGCACAGGTGGGTGATGCCCTGCTCGTCGAACGCGCGCCAGATCTCGTCCGCGCGCACTGCCCGCAAACACACGTGCGTGCCACCCGCGGCGGTCACGGCCCACGTGGTGCACCACCCGTTGCAGTGGAACATGGGCAGGGTCCACAGGTACCGCGTGGCGCCAGTGAACCCATTGTGGAACACCTCCCCGAGGCTGTTCAGGTACGCCCCGCGGTGGCCGTACAGCACCCCCTTGGGGCGCCCCGTGGTGCCGGAGGTGTAGTTCAGGGTGATGGGCGCGTTCTCGTCCGCGACGCCGTAGCCGACGCCGCGGACGTTGCCGCCCGACGCACCCGGTCTTGCCTGCTGGGCGGGCTCGACGTCGATGAACTCCTCGAACGTGGACACTCCCGACCCCGCGCCGTCGCGAACAGGGTGCACGCCCGCCTGCGGGTCGTCGATCTGCACGAGCGTCACGTCCGACCCGTCACCGAGGGCCTGTGCGACGGTCTCGAGCACCGAGGTGTCCGCGAGCACCACGCGGGCTTCGCAGTGCTCGAGGATGTAGCTCAGTTCCCGCGCGCTCAGTCGCGGATTGAGCGGCACCAACACTGCCCCGGCCGCCGGCACGGCGTAGTGCGCCATGAGTGTCGCGGGAAGATTGGGCGCGATCACCGCGACCGTGGGCCACGAGCACTCCAGCAACTCCGCGCCCTGGAACGATTCGTTCCCCTCACCCGAGGCCCCCGCGGATCGCTCGGACCCGGCAGTGTCGCCCGACTCGGCAGTTCCGGGCGAACCGCCCGTGACCGGTGACCCGGCGGACTCACGCGACCCCGCGGACTCGGGCGACCCAGCGGCGTCGTCCGATCCAGCGGACCCCCGGGAAGCAGCGCCCGCCGAGCCGTCGGAACCGGACAGCAGCGGCAACAGCGCCGTGGCGAACCGGCGCACGTCCCGTTCGAACTGCTCGTAGCTCCACACCCGCGAGCCGTGCACGATCGCCGGGCGGTCGGGGAAGACCTCGGCACTGCGCTCCAGGAAGCGCAAGGGGGTCAGCGGCTCGGTGTTCGCGAACATGGTGCTCCTGGATCGGTGGCGGGCCGGGTGCGCCCCGCGAGACTTACTTGTACGCGGAGATCCCTGTGATGGACTTGCCGATGATGAGGGCCTGGACGGTCTCCGTGCCCTCGTACGTGTGGATGGCCTCGATGTCCGCGAAGTGCCGTGCCACCCGGTTCTCCATGAGGATCCCGTTGCCGCCCAGCAGGTCGCGGGCGTTCATGGCCACCTGGCGGGCCGTGCGGGTGGCGGTGTACTTGGCGAGGGACGCCTGCGGCCCGCTCAGTGTGCCCGCCTCCTCCTTGCGTGCCATGGCCATCACCAGCGTCTGGATCTGGGTGAGCTCACTGAGCATGCGGGTGAGCCGCTCCTGCACGATCTGCGACGCCGCCAGCGGGCGCCCGAACTGGTGGCGCTGCATGGCATAGTGCACCGCGGTCTCGTAGCACGCCTGGGCGTGACCCACCGCGGCCCACGCCACCCCGATGCGGGTGGCGAACAGCACGGCCGAGGTGTCGCGGAAGTTCTTGGCGTGGGGCAGCACGTTCTCGGTGGGCACGAACACGTTCTCGAGCGTGATCTCCGCCTGGTGGATGGCGCGCAGTGCGAGCTTGGCTTTCATGGTGGTGCCCGTGTAGCCCTCGGACTCCTGGGGGACCACGAAGCCGTGGACCGCGCCGTCCTCGTCGCTGCGGGCCCACACCACGGTGATCCCGCCCATGGAGCCGTTGCCGATCCACTTCTTGGCGCCGTTGAGGATGTAGCCGCCCTCCACCGGCGTGGCCCGGCTCTCGAGCCCGATGGAGTCCGAGCCGTGCGCCGGCTCGGTCAGCGCGAACGCGCCGAGCAGGTTGCCCGTGGCCATGTCCGGCAGCCACCGCTGCTTCTGCTCCTCGCTGCCGCACAGGGCGATGGACCGCATGGCCAGCCCGCCCTGCACACCGGACACGGTGGAGATGGAGCCGTCCCCGCGGGAGAGCTCCATGGCCACCAGGCCCGCAGCCATCTTGGACATGGGGGACATCCCGGGGACCTCCACTCCATCGCGCAACAGGTCCATCTCGCCCATGCGCCGCACGAGGTCCAGGTTGTACTCGCCACGGTCCCAGTACTCCGCGATAACGGGCAGGACTTCCTCCTGCACGAATGTGCGGGCCCGCAGCTGGTGGGCGCGGTCCTGTTCCGAGACACCCTCGTAGATCCCGGCCTCGTCCGTGGCCAGGGGCTCGTTGAGGTCGTAGTGCGGCTCGAGCGTGCCCGTGGGGAAGCCCTCGGGGTGCTCGATGGTGATGCCAGTGGTCTCCGTGCTGTCCTTGCTCATGATGACTCCTCGATCCTTGCTGGAAGCTGCTACTGCTGGGCGGCGTTGAACCGGGCACCGCGGACGCGCTCGGCGGCGCCGGTGCGGTCCAGGTAGGGGGTGATGCCGCCCAGGTGGAACGGGTAGTTGGCGCCCAGGATCATGCACAGGTCCACGTCCCGTGCGGAGGCGACCACGCCCTCGTCGAGCATGTGCCCGATCTCGTCCGCGAGCGCGTCCTGGACGCGCGTGAGCAGCTCTCCCCCGGCGCCGTCGTCCGACGACGCCGCAACGCCGCTCTCCTGCCGCGTGCGCTCGAGTGCGTCGTGAGCCTCGGGCGAGAGGTAGGTCTGCGAGGTCTCGCCGCGCGCGGGCAGCGTGTGGGTCAGACCGGCGTCCGCGACGGCGTCGAGCCACGGAGAGAGGGTGAACCGGTCCGGGTAGGCGTCGTTCATGGTGTGCGTGATGTGCACGAGCACGGCGGGGCCCACGAAGTCCAGCAACTGCAGGGGGGTCATGGGAAGCCCCATGGCGTCCAGGGCGTGGTCCACGGTCTCGGGGTCTCCCCCGGCGTCCATGGCGCGGCCGATCGAGTCGAACATGCGCGTGAGCACGCGGTTGACCACGAAGCTCGGGGCGTCCTCCACGCGCACGGCGATGCGACGCAGCTTGGCCGCGAGGTCGAACGCGGTGGCCAGGGTGGAGTCGTCGGTCTTCTCGCCCGCCACGATCTCGAGCAGGGGGGTGACCTCCACGGGGTTGAACACGTGGAAGCCCACGAGTCGCTCCGGGTGCTGCAGGTCCCGGCCCATAGCGGTGATGGAGAGGGAGGAGGTGTTGGTCGCGAGAATCGCGTCCTCCTTGATGACCGGTTCCCACTGGGCGAAGACCTGGCGCTTGACGTCCAGCTCCTCGAACACGGCCTCGATCACGAAGTCCGCGTCCGCGAGGTCCTCCGGGCTCTCGGCCCCCGAGATCAGGGAACCGAGCTGCTCCGCCTGCTCCGCGCTCATGCGGCCCTTCTCGGCCTGGGCGGTGAAGCGGTCGCGGGTGCGCTGCACGCCCGTGGCGAGGCGCTCGTCGTCGAGGTCGGTCATCACCACGGGGACCCGGGCGCCCTGGGCGATGAGGGACGCCAGCTGGCCCGCCATGAGGCCCGCGCCGATCACGGCGGCCTTCTTGATCTCGCGGACGGGGGCGTCCGGGACGTTGGCGGCCTGCTTGCTGCGCGCGCTCACGAGCTCGAACGCGTACAGGGACGCGCGGGCGGCGTCGGACTGCACGATCGAGCTGAAGAGCTGGACCGCGGCGGCACCGTTGGCCTGGCGGGTGTCCGTGCGCGCACGGCCCACGAGGTCGATCGCGGCCACCGGGCCGGGAGCGGCACCGTGCCACGCGGCGTGGGCCTTGGCGGCAGCCTTGTCCACGGCGGCCTGCCAGGTCTGTTCGTCGTCGTCGGCGCGGCGCGGTTCGTGCTTGCCCTCGAGTGCCTCCACGACCCAGCGTTGCCACGCCGTCTCCCACTCGTCCGTACCGGGGGCAGCATCCAGGACGGTGTCCACGAGACCGATCTCCGCGGCCTTGGCGGGCTTGAGGTTCCGCCCGCGCATGGAGTCCGTAACGATGATGTTCAGTGCCGCCTCAGCGCCCACCAGGTGCGGCAGCAGGTAGACGCCGCCCCAGCCCGGAAAGAAGCCCAGCCGGCACTCGGGCAGACCCATGGGTGCCTTGCCGGACGTGGCCAAGCGGTAGTCGGTGTGCAGCGCGAGTTCCAGACCGCCGCCGAGGGCCACCCCCGTGATGAGCGAGAACGTGGGAACGGGCATCTCCGCCAGGACGCCGAAGGCCTCGTGCCCGGAGCCGACGTAGTCCTCCGAACCCCCGTCGAACTGTGCGGCGCGGATCTCCTTGAGATTGGCCCCTGCACCGAACGACTTCTCGTTGCCCGTGACCACCACGGCCTCGACTTGCGAGGTGTCAATGGCCGAGAGCTCCCGGCGCAACTCCCGCATGGCCTCCGAACCCCAGATCACGAGCCCGTTGGGCTCCGTAGAGCCCAGGGACACCAGGGCGATCGGTCGTTCCCGCCCGGGCAGGACGGGACGGGTCACGTCGATGGTCACGGTGGACGGGAAGGTCTGTTCGCTCACGCTTGGCTCCTGTGTCTGGGCGAAAGGTGGTGTGGCCCACAGTATCGCGAGAACAGTCTGACGTGAGACTGCGTCTCACGTCAAGACATTCAGTGTCACCCGGCCCCCGGATCTCCGGTACGTCCTGGATAGGCTGATCCGGTGACTCTCCAGCTGCCGCTGCACTCGGACCGCTTGCGCTTCCGCTGGCCCACCGATGCCGACATCGAGCCCATGCACTCCTACCAGTCCCGCGAGGACTACGCCATGCATGCATGGCGCGAACCCCGCGACATGGACCACGTGATCAGGACGGTCGAGGCCAATCGCGAACCCGGGTCCTGGTCCTCCGACGGCGACAGCCTGCGGGTCGCGATCTCCCCTCACGACTCCGACGAGCTCGTGGGCGAGATCGTGCTGACCCTCGTGGACGCGGAGTCCGCGCAGGTGGAGATCGGCTGGGCGTTGCACCCGGACCACACGGGCAAGGGGTACGCCGCGGAGGCCGCGCGCACCGCCGTCGACGCCGCGTTCGAGCACCTCGGCGCGCACCGCGTCTTCGCGCGCCTGGACAGTCTCAACGTGGCGTCCGCGAAGGTCTGCGAGCGCGTGGGCATGCGCCAGGAGGCGACCCTGCGGGAGAGCCACTACCAGTTGGGCGAGTGGCGCGACGAACTCGTCTACGCCGTGCTCGTGTCTGAGCGACGCGCGGACTGATCCGCCGCGGGGACACGCACCTCGTCGGAGAGTCGCGCCCCGGCGAACCCGCCGCCCTCGGAGGCGTCCTGCTCCCCACCGGGCCGGACATCCCGCGCGAGCTGCGTGCCACCCGGGGCTAGGGCCTCGTACACCGAGCGCGCCGTCCGCTCGGCGACGTCCCGCGCGTCGACCCCCTCGGGGACGATGACGACCACGGGCGCCGGGCCCGCACCGTCGTCCGCGGAGCGAAGTTGCTGAACCGGGCGCCCGGGAACGAACGAGAGCCCGAAAAGGGTGCACAACCACGCGATGCGCCGATTGAGTCCCGCGGCCAGCCGCTCGCCGTCCGCGGCCTGGGGATCGTGCAACCACGTGCGCAGGTAGGCGTTGTGCACGGCCACGATGGCGGAGGCCAACGAGATCGCCGTGACCCGCCGGTCGGGGCCGTCCGGCAGGACGCGGCGCAGGAACTCCCGGAACACCCGCTCGTACCGGTGGGATGTGGCGAGCTCCCGGTCCCGCAACGCCTCGACCCGCTGCAGCAGTCGGTGTCGTGCGAGCGCACGGTCCGCGTGGTCCAGGTTGTACCGGAACACGAGCTGCACGCCCTCACTCACCCCCGCCTGGGCGGTGAGGTGCGGGCGGTTGAGCAACTGCTCCAGCCGCTCCAGGTTGGACGCGTGATCCGCGAACACGATGTCCTCCTTGGACCCGTACTTGCGGAAGAACGTGGCGCGACTGACCCCCGTGGCGTGTGCGAGCTGGTCCACGGTGGTGGCGTCGTAACCCTGCGCGGCCAACAGGCGGATCGCTGTGGTGACGGCGTCGCCGCTCACCCCGGGTGCGGTACTCATCTGGCCTCCTGCGGTGATGGTAACCGTGCGGCGAGGCCGCCGCGGTGCGGCGACCACGTCCGCGGGCCGCGCCGGTTCGGGAGCCGGCCCGCCGACGCGCTCAGCCCCCGAAGGCCTGCGTGACCTGGCCCGGGACGGACACGCGCACCGAGTAGAGGGAACCGGCGGTGGGCTGGACGTCGTCCGGGAGGTCCTCGCGCGACGTCGTGATGTACAGCGTGCGCAGGTCCTCACCCCCCAGCGTGCACGCGGTGGTTTGCGTGGCGCCCACAGCGACGACGGTGTCCAGGGCCCCGTCCGGGAGGTAGCGGTGGACCTGCCCCGCGCCGTAGAGGGCGACCCACACCGCGCCCTCGGAGTCCACGGTCAACCCGTCCGGGCTCACCGAGACGCGGCCCGGTTCGTAGCTCTCCTCCGGGTCCGTGGCGGCCGCGGCGGCGTGGTCGTCCAGGACGGGCGCGACGAACGTGCGGCGGTTCTGCAGGCCGGCCTCGGGGCTCCAGTCGAAGACCGAGACCTCGTGGGTGGGGGTGTCGTTGTAGTACGCGAGGGTGCCGTCCGGGGACCACGCGATCCCGTTGGAGATGCTCACGTTCTCGAGGACGGGCTGCCACGACAGATCCGGCGCGACCCGGTACAGCGTGGCCGCGCCCTCGGTCTGCTCGTACGCCATGGACCCCACGTAGAAGGAGCCGTCGGGGGCCACACCGCCCTCGTTCATGCGGATCTCGGGGTCCCCCCACATGGGGATCTCCCGCTCCACTGCGCCCGTGGGATCGGTGAGGACCACTCCCCGTTCCACCGCGATGATCTGCCCACCCGAACGGCGCGGACGCACACACGCGGCCACGGCGTCCACGTGCTGGCGGCGCGGCTGGTCGTCCGGGGTGAACGTCATGACGTCCCCGGCGAGCATGTCCACCCAGGCCAGCCCGTTCCATTCCTTGCTCCAGCACGGCCCCTCACCGTGGTACATCCACGACGGGGTGATCCTCTGGGCGGTGAGCTGCTTCACGACTGCGACCTCCTGGGGCTGTTGTGGGCGGGGAGCGACATGCTGGGAATTCTGTCGCGGTCGTACGTGATCTGCGTGTACCCGTGCGGGGCGGGCTTGCCGTCCTCCCCGAGGTTCACGAACACGATCTTGTCGATGCTCAGGATCAACTCGCGGGTGATCATGTTGCGCACCTGCGCCCGCATGGTCAACGAGGTGCGTCCGAACGTAGTGGCACTGAGGCCCATCTCGATGATGTCCCCCTGCACCGCGGAGGAGACGAACTCGATCTCGGACATGTACTTGGTGACCGCCCGCTGATTACCCAATTGCACGATCGCGTAGATCGCCGCTTCCTCGTCGATCCAGCGCAGCAGCGATCCCCCGAACAGGGTGCCGTTGGCGTTGAGGTCTTCCGGCTTGACCCATTTGCGAGTGCGGAACGAGATGTCACCGTGGTGCTGCATGCCCCCAGCCTAGGGGACCGCCTGGACACCGGGCAGCGAACGGCCCAGCTGGCGGGGACCAGGAACGTGGTGTCCACCCCGTAGTGCTCGATGTCCGCGAGCACTTGCGAGGGCACGAATGTCCTGCGCACCAGGGTCGTGCTGCCCCGCACAAGCGCGTGCACGGTGAACGAGTTCAATGCACCGATGTGGAACAGCGGCGCCGTCGCCCCCCGAAGCCTCCCCGCCCTGCGAACCGTCCGGGATCCAGGGCACGGCGGGGTCCGTGTCCGTGACGACGACGCTGCCGCCCTCGTAACCCTCCGCGAGCGGCAGTGCCGCTTCCGGGGCGGGGACGTGACCGGGCTCCACGATGGTCACCGCGGGGGTCGATCGGGTGTGCAGGCCTGCGACCTCGCGCGGGGCGAGTCGGAAGTTCCGGGGCTCGAAAACCGCGCCGAGCCACCATGCGGCGAACATGGTGCGCAGGAAGACCTCGGAGTTCAACCCCAGTGAGGCGACCCGGTCCTCGGTGCCCACCCCGGAACGCGCGAACGCGCCCGCGAGACGCCGCACGCTCTCGGTGAAGTGGGCGTAGTCCACCGTCTCGTCCTCGTAGATCACCGCGGGGTGCTCGGGGCTGTAGCGCACCTGGTAGAGCAGACCTCGCACGGGGTTGATGTTCACGGGGTGGCTCATGGCGGCTCCTGACATGGGCACGGGCACCCCGCAAGTCCCCTGAGTGATATACGTCACCCTAGCAAGCGGTCACGGCGTTGTGGTCACTGCATCGGTGATGCACACTGGTCCAGCCGTCACGTGTCAGCGGCATCCGTCATGGGCCCCGGCTCCGCGATCCTCACCCGTTCGCGCGGCGGTCCCGGTATGGAAGGAAATCCTCATGTCCGATCAACGCCCCCTTGCCATGGTCACCGGTGGTTCCTCCGGCATCGGGTTCGAACTGGCCAAGCAGTTCGCCCGGCACGGCTACGACGTCGCCCTGTCCGGCTCGAGTGACCGCGTCCATGAGGCGGCCAGGAGCATCGAGGAGCTCGGCGCACAGGCCTACCCGTTCCAGGCGGACGCCGCCACCTACGACGGTGTCGAGGGCTTCTGGAACTTCGTGGCCGAGCTGGGTCGTCCCCTGGATGCCGCGGCCCTGAACGTCGGTATCGGACTGGGCGGGGCGTTCATGGACACCGACCTCCAGGACGAGTTCCGGCTCATCGACATCAACGTCAAGGGCACCGTACATATGGCCAAGCGCGTCGTGCAGCACATGGTCCCCAACGGCCACGGGCGCATCCTCATCGTGTCCTCCATCTCCGCCACGACGCCCACTCCCTACGAGACCGTCTACGGCCCCTCCAAGGCATTCGGTTTCTCCTTCGCGGAATCGTTGCGCGAAGAGTTGCGTGACACCGGCGTGACGGTCACGGCGCTCTTGCCCGGTGCCACGGACAGCGACTTCCACTCCAACGCCGGCATGGACAACACGGCGCTCGGGCCGGGCGCCACCAAGAACGACAAGGTCCTCGTGGCCCAGCAGGGCTTCGAAGCATTGCTCAATGACGTGGACGAGGTCGTGGGCGGCGATGAGGAGACGAAACAGACCCGCGAGGACAACCGCACCACCCCCGAGCCGGTGAAGGCGCACCGGCAGGCGGAACTGACCCGCCCGCGCGGCGACTGAGAGCGGGACGCAAGCCGGTGATGATGGTGCGCCGGTGCGTTCGTCCGTCATGATGCGTGCATAACCGAAACCTCCACGGCCTCCACCGCGCAGACACCCGACCCCGGGCCAGAGTTCCAGCGCAAAGTGCTGACCGTGCTGGCGCTGGGCCAGATCCTGGGTGGGCTGGGAACGGGTGCGACCCTCGCGTTGGGTGCCCTGCTCGTCACGGAGGTCTCCGGGAGCAGTGCGGCGTCCGGGTTGGCGGCCACCATGAACACCCTGGGTGCCGCCATTCTGGCCATCCCCCTGGCGCGGTTGGCGCAACGTCGTGGTCGGCGGATCTCCCTGACCACCGGCGCCCTCGTGGCGATCGCGGGGGCAGGCGCTGGGGCTGCCCCAGTTCACCGGCGGGTTCGTGATCGCACTGTGTGCCCAGGTCCTGGGGGCCATCGTGTACTTCATCGGATTGCGCCCGGACCCGCTCAAGGTCGCCCTGTCCCGCGGTGAATCGGTGGCCTCCACACCCAGCCCGGCCGGCGGGTTCACCCTGTTGCGCACCGTCCCCGCGGCTCGGCGCGCGGTGCTCGGGGTGGCCCTGTCCCACGCGGTGATGGTGGGTCTCATGTCCATGACACCCGTGCACCTCACGACCCAGGGGGCCACGCTGTCCGTGGTGGGGCTGACCATCTCCCTGCACGTGGCGGGGATGTATGCCCTTTCCCCCGTCGTCGGCTGGCTCGCGGACAAACTCGGTCGCGCCGCCACGGTGCTCGTGGGCCAGGCCCTGTTCGCGGTCGCGCTCGTGCTCACATGGTTGGGCGCCGACCACCAAGGGCTCGTGTTGGCGGCCCTGATCCTGCTGGGACTGGGCTGGTCCGCGTCCACGGTGTCCGGGTCCACGATGGTCACCGGGTCCGTGGCGACCCACGACCGCCCCGGACTGCAAGGAACCTCCGACCTCACGATGAACCTGTGCGGCGCGGCCGGTGGGGCCCTCGCGGGGCCGGTCCTGGCGCTCGTGGGTTTCTCCGGACTCGGCCTGATGGCCCTCGTGTCGGTGGCAATCACCACGGTGACGGCGATGCGCTCGCTGCGTTCCGGGAGCGACACCCCGAATCCGGCCGAGGCCTGAATCGCCCCTGGTGCGTCGTGGGCCCGGGCGGGACCTATCTGAGCGCCGCCGGCAAGCGGGACCTGCAGAAGGACAGCGCCCGGCCCCAGGACCGCGCGTGGATCGCCTCCATCACCAAGGCGATGATCGCGGTGCTCGTGATGCAGCGCATCGAGGCGGGGCAATGGAGTCTGCGCACGACCATCGACCAGGTCACCCCGGGGCTCTACCCGGGCCACGGCGGCGTGACCGTGGCGCAACTGATGAACCACACCTCGGGCATGCCGGACGGGATCTATTCCTTGCTCCCGGACCGGGAGTGGTACACGTGGACCGTGCAGGACCTGGAGGCCGCGGTGGTCCCGTATCACTCCGAGCAGGAACTTGTGGAACTCAGCCGCAGGCTGCCGTGGGAGTTCGAGCCCGGGACCGGCTGGTCCTACTCCAACGTCGGGTACGTGGTGCTGTCCATGATGCTCGAGGCCGCCACGGGGTCGCGCATCCAGGACGTCGTGCGGGACCGGGTGTTCAAGCCCGCCAAGATGCAGCAGTCACGGCTCGAGGAGTCCACGCTGGTCCGAGGCCGCTACCTCCTACCGTAAGGCAAGTTCCAGGCCGGGCTGGCGCGGCTGCCCCTGGTCAACCCGTCCATCTTCTCCGGCGCGGGCGGGGTGTACGCGACCGCGGAGGACATCACCGACTTCACCGGCGCCCTCATGACCGGACGGTTGCTGCGCAAGGACCTCGTGGACGCCATGGTCACTCCCGTGGGCGCGGCTCAGCAGGCGCGCTACGGCTACGGCCTCTACCTCATCAACGGTCCCTGCCGCACCGCGGCGGGCACCCCCGAGGTGCTCATCGGTCACGACGGCGCCGGCTTCGGCACCCGTGCGGTGTCCTTCACCACGCGGGACGCCTCCCGACGGATGGCCCTGGCCTACACGGGCCGCTCCTACGTGGAGGAGGGTCCGGACCCGGATGCGGCCATGAACGCCGCGCTCATCGCGGGCTTCCGTGCCACGTGCCCGGCGAGCGCCCCGACCACACCGGCTTCCGGCAAGGGGCCGGCCTCCGGTGGCGCGGGCTCGCTGCGGTTGTAGTGCCGAGCAGGCCGTAGTACCGCGCCGACTGTTGTGTCACGTCGGCCGTGGTTTCACGCCAGGGGGTGCATCGGGTCTCAGCGACCGGTGCGCTCCCGGTGTTTGCACCCGGGCCAGCAGCACGGGCGGCGCTTGCCCTCGTGCATTTCCTCCTCGGTGCGCCGGATCCGCCGCTGCCGGGTCTCCGGCTTCTGGGCATCCTCCACCCAGCACACGAACTCGTTGCGCCCGAGCGGAGTGAGTCCGCGCCACAGCTCGGCGGTCACGGGGTCCAGCGCGAGCGCTTCGGCGAGGTCCGCGGGCAACTCGTGGACGACGCCGCCGGGGAGCCCGGACTGGGTGTTCGCGCCATCGATCGTGGCCGGGTTCTCGGCGGTCTCCGCGCCGTTCTCGTTCTGCGTGTCCGTCACGTTCGTCGCGTTCTCCGCGGACGACGCCGCAGTCCGGGTCGTGTTGGTCATGGTTCTCTTCCTGCGCTGTCACCTGTCGCCGTGGATCCCCGGCAAGCAGCAGCGTGCCACGCGACGGACCGAAGACGTCCATTACTCGATTCATGAATATCCGGGGCGAGGCCCCGCCCCCACCGGGCTCACGCCAGGTAGAACCCACCGTCCGAAGTGAGGACCTGGCCGACGATCCATGCGCCGTCGTCCGTGGCGAGCCAGCCGATGAGGTTCGCGGGATCGCTCGGCGCCCCGAAGCGGCCGAACGGGGTGCCGTCGATCAACTCCTGGATCTGACCGAGTGGACGGTCCGTGGCATCGGGGGACAGGTACCCGGTGTCCACCGGTCCGGGGTTCACGGTGTTGAGCACGATGCCGAGTTCGAGCAGCTCCGCGGCCACGGTAGCGGTGACCCCGGCGAGCGCGGCCTTGCTCGTGGCGTACGCGACCTCGCCGCGCATGGGCCCGTGCCCCTGTCCCGAGGTCATCCAGAAAACCCGCCCCGTCGGTGCGGTGAACCTCCGCTCGCGGTCGCCCCGGATGCGTTCTCCCGGCCGCGCCGGAGCGGTCGGGGCGTCGGCCTTGAGGAGCGCGAACGCCCGGGTCAGCAGCAGCGTGGAGCGGGTGTTGGTCTGCCAGAACGCGTCCAGCGCCTCGGGGGTCATGTCCAGGATGGAGCCGTCCCCACCGCTCCTGGCGTGGTTGCACACGAGGATGTCCAGCGACCCGGTGAGCTCGCTCGCGGCATCGATGAGCGGTCGGATCCGTCCGGGGTCCCGCAGATCCGCGCTCATCTCCCCCAGCCGCGCACCCCCGGTGAGTTCGGCCCGCAATGCGTTCACGACGTCGCTCAGATCGTCCGCGCCCCATGGCTGGTCCTCGTCGTGCGGGCCGTAGTGGTGGATGAATACACTCGCGCCCAGCCGCGCGAAGGTGCGGGCAACGGCGAAGCCGATGCCGCGGCGTCGTGACACCCCGGTGACCAGCGCCGTTCGGCCGCGCAGGGGCAGGGTTCCGGGTGAAGCCGTCATGAATCCAGTCTGCCAGCGCCGCTTATTGAGACCGGATCGATGGATTGTCTCAATAAGACTCCTATTGAGACAATCAGGATCAGCAGTTCCATCAAGGAGCACCATGGCCACCTCCAACTGGCCCGCGATCGGCCACGAGAGCCACCGCTGGGTCCGCCGCGATCCCATGGCATCCCATCGCGCGCGGATCCGGAACACGGGGGACTTTGCCGCCACGGTGGTCCCCCGGATCTTCGTCGAACGGGCCGGGCGCAGGACGTTCAGCTCCTGACCCCGGAACGGCGTGATGCCGCCCCACTGCATAACAGGATCAACTCCTGCACAGCGGAGCGGCATCCTTCATGGGCGACTTCGGGATCACGGCCGCCACCAGGGCGATCCCGAGGTGGCCGTGACTAACCCAGCAGCCCACCCACCCGGCGCATGAGGTCGGCCAGTCGAGCGGCGTCGTCGTCCTGGAGTGCGGAGAAGAAGAGCTCCTGGACGTCCCGCGCGTGGGCGGGGCGCAGTTCGCGGAAGGCGCGCAGGCCCTCGGCTGTGAGCACCGCCTCGAAGCCGCGGCCGTCGCACTCCACGCGGCGGCGTTCCACCCAGCCGCGCTTGCCCAGCACACCGATCTGGTAGCTCAACCGCGACGGCGAGAAGATCAGGCGGTGCGCCAGCTCACCCATGCGCATCCGGTGCTCGGGCGCGCTGTAGAGCAGCAGGAGCAACTGGTAGTCCATGAGCGAGCAACCGTGCTGCTTGAGCCGCTCCTCGATCCGGGCGGTGAGCAGCGCGGTGGTCTCGAAGTAGACCTGCCACGCGTCCCAGTCCTGCCGGGACGCGTCCGATATACCCGCACGCGCCGCATCATCGAGGGATTCCGCGCCACCAATGCATGCCGCGCCGGTGGTGTCCGCGCCGTCCGAACCCGTCACGGGCTCGGACGGCGCGGTCTCGGCGTGCGCGGACCCGGGCGGCGCAGCCTTGGACAAAACAACGGCGCGGGTGGCCGTGTCGCTCACGATCCCACCGAGGCCAGCAGGCTCGCGAAGTCGGGGACGTCACTGAACTCGTCCTTGACCTCGCGGCGCAGACCCGGCCGAGCGGCGTCGCCCTGGGAGGCGCCGTCCGTGGAACCGGCACTGCCCCGCGAACCCGCGAGCAGCATGGCGCCGAGCGAGGCGCCCACGCGGTCGATCCGGCGCTGCAGGTCGTTGTGACCCCAGTCCTCGGACGCCGCGTAGATGCCCAGGGGCAGCACGAGGGCCTTGAGGTAGCTCAGCAGCGGCCGCATGGCGGTGTCCAGCACGAGCGAGTGCCGCGGGGACCCGCCCGTAGCGGCGACCACGGTGGGCAGGTTCTCGAGCGCGGACTCGTCGATCACGTCGAAGAACTGCTTGAACAGCCCCGAGTAGGACGCCTTGTACGTGGGCGACGCGGCGATCAGGCCGTCCGAGGTGAGCACGGTGTCGATCGCGTCCTGCACGGCGCGCGAGGCCACATGGGTGATCATCATGTCGGTCAGCCCGTGGGCCAGATCTCGCAGCTGGATCACCTTGATGTGCACGTGCTGCCCGGCGTTCTCGACCGTGGTGCTCGCGGCCTGGGCGATCGCCTCGCCCAGGCGCGTGGTCGTGGAGTCCTCCGACAGTCCCGCGGTCACCACCGCGAGGGTCAACCGATCGGTCATGGTGTCCTTCTCTCTGACGTGGTACGTGAACTTACTTGGCGTTCTCGTGGTCGCGCTGCGCGGCCTCCGCCTGCTGTGCGCGATCCTTCGCGGCCTGCGAATCCGGGCCACCGCCGGGGATCGGGTCCTTGCCCGCGGCGTGGCGCGCCACGAGGGACTCGTGGGTGGGGGCCTCGGGCACGTGGGCCGGGCGAGCGGCGTCGAACTCCTTGCGCAGCACCGGGACGACCTCCTCGCCCAGGATGTCCATCTGCTCGAGGACGGTCTTGAGCGGCAGGCCGGCGTGGTCCACCAGGAACAGCTGACGCTGGTAGTCACCCGCGTACCCGCGGAAGGACAACGTGCGCTCGATGACCTGCTGCGGGGATCCCACGGTCAGCGGGGTCTGCTCGGTGAAGTCCTCGAGCGACGGGCCGTGACCGTAGACCGGCGCGTTGTCGAAGTACGGGCGGAACGTACGCATGGCGTCCTGCGAGTTCTTGGCCATGAACACCTGACCACCCAGACCCACGATCGCCTGATCGTAGGAGCCATGGCCGTAGTACTCGTAGCGCTGGCGGTAGAAGTCCACCATGCGCTCGGTGTGCTCCTTGTTCCAGAAGATGTTGTTGTGGAAGAACCCGTCACCGTAGAACGCGGCCTGCTCCGGGATCTCCGGGGAGCGGATGGAACCGTGCCACACGAACGGCGGGACGTCGTCCAGCGGGCGCGGCGTGGCGGTGAAGCCCTGCAGGGGCGTGCGGAAGCGACCGGAGTAGTTCACGCTCTGCTCGCGCCACAGCCGGTACAGCAGCTGGTAGTTCTCCACGGCCAGCGGGATGCCCTGCCGGATGTCCTTGCCGAACCACGGGTACACGGGCCCTGTGTTGCCGCGACCCAGCGTGAGGTCCACGCGCCCGTCCGCGAGGTGCTGGACGTACGAGTAGTCCTCCGCGATGCGCACGGGGTCCGTCGTGGTGATCAGCGTGGTGGCGGTGCCCAGCTGGATCTTCTCGGTCTGCGCCGCCAGGTGGGCCATGAGGATCGGCGGGTTTGCGGGCGCCACGAACGGCGGGTTGTGGTGCTGGCCCATGGCGAACACGTCCATACCCACCTCCTCCGCCTTGCGAGCGATGGCCACGGTGGCCTTGATCCGCTCGTTCTCGGTGGGGGTCTTGCCGGTGGTGGGGTCCTGGGTCACGTCCCCGATGGTGAAGATGCCGAGTTGCATGTCGGCCTCCTTGGCTTGTGGTCGACGACGCCGCAGCGCGAGTGCCGCAGCTCCGTTCCGTAGGTCTTTCAAATTTGAACTACCTATATAATGCGCCGCCGCGGAGATTTATTCCAGGGAAAATATCCGAGTGTGGCGAACGGCACGCGGGCCTACAGTGGTGTCATGAGATCATCCATCGGGCGGCTGATCGCTCTCCTGGTCCTGTTTCTTGCGCTGACCGGGTGTTCGGGTCACTATCCCGCGGACCCGCACGGGACACTCGAGCACGTGACCGGCGGGGAACTCCGTGTGGGTGTCTCGCACAGTCCCCCGGAGACGGATCTCGGACCCAACCCACCCACGGGCACCGAAGTGGATCTCGTGCGGCAGTACGCCGAGACCGTGAGTGCTCACGTCACCTGGACTCCCGGCGGCGAGGAGGATCTGGTCAAGCAGCTGAAGAACGGCCACCTGGACCTGGTCATCGGTGGGCTCACGAAGGACAGCCCGTGGGACACGGAGGTGGGCATCACCCGCGGTTACGCCGAATCCACCGACGAGTTCGGCGACACCCGGAAACACGTCATGGCGGTACGCAACGGGGAGAACGCATTCCTCATGGACCTCGAAGCATTCCTCGCCGACCACGGAGGCAGGTCATGAGCGCGCAACACCACCCGGTGGACGACGAGCAACTTCCGCCGGAGATCACCCGAGCGCTCACCCGGGCCGTGCGCCTGGAATGGCTCACCATCGGGACCCTCGCGGTCACGGTGATCCTCGTGTTCCTCGTGCTGGGGAACTCGCAGGCCATGAAGACGGCATGGGTCGAGGACCTGTTGTCCTTCATCCCGCCCATTGCGTTCCTGGTCGGCGTACGGATCACCCGCCGCCCGGCCACCGCGAAGCACCCCTTCGGCCATCACCGCTCCGTGGGGATGGCCCACCTGGTCTCGGCCACCGCGCTGCTGGTCATGGGGACATATCTGATCGTCGACTCGGGCAGCAAACTCATCACGGCGGAGCACCCGTCCATCGGCGGGATCCAGCTGTTCGGCACCACGGTGTGGCTCGGCTGGTTGATGATCGGGGTCCTGGTTGTCACGGGCATCCCGCCGGTGATCCTGGGGCGCATGAAGTTGAAACTCGCGACGCCCTTGCACAACAAGGTGCTCTTCGCGGACGCGGACATGAACAAGGCGGATTGGATGACCTCTGCCGCGGCCACCACGGGTGTGATCGGGATCGGCCTGGGGTGGTGGTGGGCGGACGCCGTGGCGGCCATCGTGATCGCCATGTCCATCCTCAGGGACGGGATCACCAACCTCCGTGCGGCCGTGGCCGGGCTCGCGGATGCCCGTCCCACCACCGTGGACAACAAGGAGCCTCACCCGCTCAATGCGGACGTGGACGCCTTCCTCCGACAGCTGGAGTGGGCGCGCGTGGGTGCCGCACGCGTACGCGACGAGGGTCAGGTGTTCCAGGTCGAGGGATTCGTGGTTCCCCGCACCCCGGACGTCGCGACTCCCGATCGCCTGGACGCCGCCCGCAAACAGCTACTGGCCCTGGACTGGAAGATTCGCGACGTGGTGCTCATCCCCGTCAACACGCTTCCGCGGGTCCTGGAGGCCGAGGAGTTCGAGGGTCATTCGCACTAGATTGTTGAACAATCCTCCCGCGTGCGGCATTCTGGAACTCGGTACTGAGACGGAGGTCACGCATGACGGTCATCGATCTGAACAGCGACGTGGGCGAGTCGTTCGGCAACTGGCACATGGGCGACGACCCCGCCATCTTCCGTTCCGTCTCCTCCGCCAACGTGGCCTGCGGGTTCCACGCCGGGGACCCGGGCACCATGGCACAGACGTGCCGGGACGCGGTGGCCGCAGGAGTCACCGTGGGCGCCCACGTGGCGTACAGGGACCTGGTCGGTTTTGGCCGACGATTCCTGGACTGCTCCCCCACCGAACTCGCCGATGACGTGCTCTACCAAATGGGTGCACTCGAGGCGATGGCGCGCTCGGCCGGCACGACCATCAAATACGTCAAACCCCACGGGGCGCTGTACAACACGATCGTCCACCACGAGGCACACGCGCAGGCGGTCGTGGACGCGGTCAAGGCGTTCGGCGGTGACCTCCCGTTGCTGCTGCTGCCCGGTTCCGTGGCCCTGGACAAGGCCGAGCGGGCGGGATTGCGCGGGGTGGCCGAGGCATTCGCCGACCGAGGGTACACCCCCGAGGGCACGCTGGTCTCCCGCCGCGAGCAAGGCGCTGTGTTGCACGACGCCGCCCAGGTCACCGAGCGCATGATCCGCCTGGCCGAACACGGCACGCTGACCGCGGTGGACGGCTCCACGGTGCATCTCGCCGCCGAGAGCATTTGCGTGCACGGGGACACCCCCGGGTCCGCAACCATGGCCGCCGAGGTCCGCGCGGGTCTGGAGCGCGCCGGCATCACGATCCGGTCGTTCGTGTGAGCGGCCGCGACTCGACGACGCACGGTCCGGGCACCGCCCACGACGGCACGGGCGTGCCCTCCCCGGCCACTCCGCGAGCCGCCAACGTGACGCGGAGCGGATCCGGCGCGCCGCGCACCGCACCCCGGGACCGAGCCACCGCGCCTTCCACGTCCTCGTCGGCAGCACCCGACACGGCCACCCCGCCGCGGACGGGTCTGCGCTGGGCCGGCACGCGGGCCTTCCTGATCGAGTGCCCCTCGCTCGAGCACGTGATGCGGCTGCATGCCCACCTGAGTGCCCATCCGTACCCGGGTCAGCTCGATGTCCTGGCCGCCGCGGAGACCGTGTTGCTGACCTTCACAACTCCCGCCGCGGCGCGGAGGGCCGCGAGCGACGTCGTCGACATCCGGCTTGATTCCACCGAGCCGGCCGCGGGTAAGGACGTGGCGATCGACGTGGTCTACGACGGCGAAGACTTGGCCGCCGTGGGAAAGCTGACCGGGCTCGGCGAGCGCGGCGTGATCGAGGCGCACACGGGAACCGGCTGGACGGCGGCGTTCGGCGGGTTCGCGCCGGGATTCGCGTACCTTGTGGCCGACGGCGATCCGCTCGAGGTGCCGCGCAGGGACTCGCCCCGCACCGCGGTGCCGGCCGGGTCCGTGGCGCTCGCGGGACGCTTCTCGGCCGTCTACCCACGGCGTTCCCCCGGGGGTTGGCAGCTGATCGGTCACACGGACGCGCCGCTGTGGGACGTGGACCGGGAGGAGCCCGCCCTGATCCGACCGGGTGACACCGTGCGCTACCGGGCGGTGCGCGAACTCGTGGCGGTGTCCTCAGAGACGGCACTACCCGCGTCGCGCCGGGAGCGGAAACACGCCCTGATGATCGAGGATCCCGGGATGCAGTCCCTGCTCCAGGACCGCGGCAGACCCGGCCGAGGCGACCTGGGCGTGGTGGCCTCCGGCGCCGCGGACCGCGCGTCGGCCGAGCAGACCAACCGGCTGGTGGGCAACTCGCCCGAGGCCGCCGTGATCGAGACGCTGCTGGGTGGACTGTCGGTCACGGCCCGCGGGCACCACGTACTGGCCCTCAGTGGCGCGCCCACTCCGGCCCGGATCGAGGGACCCCTCGGCGGACGCGCCGTCACGTGCCACGCTCCGTTCGCCTTGTACGACGGCGAGCGCCTCACCCTGGGAGCCCCGGACAGAGGCCTGCGCACCTATCTGGCAGTGCGAGGTGGGATCGACGTACCCGAGGTGCTGGGGAGCCGCTCCTCGGATGCGCTCTCCGGGATCGGACCGGACCCGTTGAGCGCCGGTGACGAGCTCCCGGTTCTCAAGGCCGCCGCGGGCCGGACCGTGGGGTTGCCCGAACCGCCGGCGGTCACGCTTCCCACCCCCGGGGAGACCGTCACCCTGCGGGTGAGCCCGGGGCCCCGTGACGATTGGTTCACGCCGGAAGCACTCGAGACGTTCACCTCGCGGGACTGGGTCGTGAGTGAGCAGTCCAACCGCGTGGGGGTGCGCTTCGAGGAACCCCCCGAGGGCCCGCCGCTCGAGCGTTCCCGCGAGGGCGAACTGGCGAGCGAGGGCGTGGTGGCCGGTTCCCTGCAGGTCCCCCACTCGGGGGTTCCCGTGCTCTTCCTGGCCGACCATCCCGTGACGGGCGGCTATCCCGTGATCGGGGTCGTACTTCCGGAGGACCTCCCCCTCGCCGCGCAGCTACCCCCGAGCAGCGCGGTCCGCTTCACGTTCACCGATCCGCCCCACCCCGCATCCGACACCGCAGGAGACACACCATGAAGAAGGTCCTGATCGCCAACCGCGGGGAGATCGCGGTGCGGATCGCGCGGGCGTGCGCGGACGCCGGCCTGACCTCGGTGGCCGTGTACTCCGAACCTGACGCCGACGCCTTCCACGTGCATATGGCCGACGAGGCCTACGCCCTGCCCGGTTCCGCCTCCGCGGACACCTACCTGCATATCGACCGTCTGCTCGCCGTGGCTTCCCGTTCCGGCGCGGACGCCGTGCACCCGGGCTACGGGTTCCTGTCCGAGAACGCGGACTTCGCGCAGGCCGTGGCGGACGCCGGCCTCACCTGGATCGGTCCATCCGCCCGGGTCATCCGCGAGCTGGGCAACAAGGTCACCGCCCGGGCCATCGCCGTGCGCGCCGGCGCTCCCCTGGTTCCCGGCACGGACGGTCCCGTGGACGACGCCGCTGCGGCCCGGTCATTCGCCGAGGAGCACGGACTGCCCATCGCCATCAAGGCCGCCTTCGGCGGTGGTGGTCGTGGGATGCGCGTGGCCAGGACCATGGACGAGATCGATGCGGCGTTCGAGGCGGCGGTGCGCGAAGCGACGTCGGCGTTCGGGCGGGGCGAATGCTTCGTGGAGCGTTTCCTGGACAAGCCCCGCCACGTGGAGGCCCAAGTCGTGGCAGACACCCACGGTTCCGTGATCGTGGTGGGCACGCGTGACTGCTCACTGCAACGGCGGAACCAGAAGCTCGTGGAGGAGGCCCCTGCGCCGTTCCTGACCGATGAGCAGCGCACGACGATTCATGAATCCGCGCGCGCCATCTGCCGGGAGGCCGGGTACACCGGGGCGGGCACGGTCGAGTACCTCGTGGCCCCGGACGGGCTGATCTCCTTCCTGGAGGTCAACACGCGGCTGCAGGTGGAACACCCCGTCACGGAGCAGACCGCGGGCGTGGACCTCGTGCGGGAACAGTTCCGCGTGGCCGACGGGTTGGCGCTGAGCCTCACCGAGGACCCGTCACCGAACGGGCATGCGTTCGAGTTCCGACTCAATGCGGAGGACCCGGCCCTCGGGTTCCTCCCCACTCCCGGCGCGGTGGAGGCGTTCGAGGCGCCCACGGGCTCGGGGGTGCGCATGGACACCGGTGTGCGTTCCGGGTCCGTGGTGCCCGCCGAGTACGACTCCCTGCTGGCCAAACTCATCGTGTGGGGCGAGGACCGGCAGCAGGCCCTCGTACGCGCGCGCGCCGCGCTGCGGGAGCTCGTGATCCGCGGGGTGCCCACAGTGGTCCCGTTCCACCGGGCGGTCCTGGAGGAGCCCGCGTTCACGTCCCCGGACGGGATGGGGGTGTACACCACGTGGATCGAGGACGAGTTCACACGCAAGCTGGAGGCCTCCCCGTACGTGGCGCCCGGGGCCGGCGAGCGCACCACGGTCACGGTGGAGATCGACGGGCGCGCCCATCAACTGGGCCTGCCCGCAGACCTTGCCGCCGCCCTCCTGGGTGGCGGATCCGTCGCAGGTTCCGGGTCTGATTCGGCATCCGGGGGCGCCGAATCGCGGTCCGGTGAGACCGCGGGGGCGGGGGCAGAAACCGGGGCGGCGTCGTCGCCCCATGAGGACTCGGCAGGAACGAGCCTGGTGGCGCCCATGAACGGGACGATCGTGACGTGGGCCATGCAGGACGGCGCCGAGGTGGTCGAGGGCGACACCGTCCTCACCCTGGAGGCGATGAAGATGGAGACGCCCGTCCGCGCTCATCGCTCCGGCACGCTGACCCGGGCGGACCTGGCGGAGGGGTCCGCCGTGCGCAAGGGGCAGACGCTGGGAGAGATCGCGTGACGGCCGTCGAGCCGCGCGAGAACGCCCAGGCGAGTGCCCAGGCGGGCGCCCAGGCGGCCCGGCAGTTGCGCGCCCGCATCTCGAACGGCCAACTGCCCCCGGGAGCGAAACTCTCGGAACAGGCCGTGGCCCGGGAGCTGGGGGTCTCGCGCAACACCTTGCGCGAGGCGTTCACCATGTTGGCGGCGGAGCGCCTCGTGGATCGGATCGCGCACCGGGGTGTGTTCGTCGCACAGCCCGACGCCGACGACGTCCGCGACCTCTACGCCGCCCGCGGCGTCCTGGAGCCGGGCACCATGCTGTGGGGTGCGCCCGATCCGCAGTCGCTGTCCCGGCTGAGTGCGCTCACCACCTCGGCGCTCGCCGCCCGGAATGCCGGGGACGTGCCGGCCATGGCGGATGCGAACCAGGGCTTCCACCGGGAGCTCGTGGCGTCGTCCGGTTCGGCGGAGCTGGTCGCGGTCATGGATCGGTTGTCGGCGCGGATGCGGCTGGTGTTCCACGCGATGTCCACGGATCCGCAGTTCCACGCGCGCTACGCGGTGCGCAATACCCAGGTGCTGCGATCTCTCGAGTCCGGCGACCGTGACCGGGCCGTGCACCTGCTCAGGGAGTCCCTGACCGCGGCACGGGACGAGATCCTCGCGCACCTGACCTGACGGGTCGGGTGGGCGGGATCAGGACCAGAGCTTCGCGAGGCCTGCCAGGGAGTTCCACGCGAGATACACCGTGAGCAGCCAGGCGAGGACACCCACCACGAGCAGCCACACCGGGTAGCGGTAGCCGTGCAACAGATCCCTGCGGCGCCATGCGACCCACAACAGGATGGCGAAACCGAAGGGCAGGATCAGGGCGTTGAACGCACCGGCGAAGATGAGCAGGGTCTGCGGTGCCTGGCCCAGGAAGAGGTAGACCACCGCGCACACCGCGATGAAGGCCACGGTGAGCAGGTTCCGGGTGCGCGGTTTGCCCTGGGACGAGGTCACGAAGGAGATGGACGTGAACGCGGCCCCGATGACCGAGGTCAGCGCCGCGGCCCACAGCACCACACCGAAGATCCGTACACCGATCTCACCGGCCGCGGCACCGAAGGCCTCCGCCGCCATGTTGTCGCTCGTGAGGGAGACCCCGCCGGCCACCACGCCGAAGATCGCGAGGAACAACAACACACGCATCACGCACGTGACCAGGATGCCCAGCACGGAACTGCGCGTGACCTCCCGGACGCTCTCCGCACCGGTGACTCCCGAGTCGATCATGCGGTGCGCGCCGGAGTACGTGATGTACCCGCCCACCGTGCCGCCGATCAGCGTGGTGATCACCAGGAGGTCGATCCGCTCCGGCAACACCGTGTTCTTCAGCGCCTCCCCCACGGGCGGAGCCGCCACGATGGCCACGTACAGCATGAGCAGGATCATGACGGCGCCCAACAGCACCACGATGCGGTCCAGCGCGAGTCCCGCGCGCTTCGACAGGAAGATCAACACGGCGATCGCGGCGGAGATCCCCCCGCCGATCTTGGGATCCAGGCCCACCATGGCGTTGAGGCCCAGACCGGTTCCCGCGATGTTGCCGATGTTGAAGACCGCACCGCCCAGGAAAACCAGCGCCGCGAGCACCGCCCCGGCACCGGGCAACACCCTCCCGGCCAGTTCCTGCGCCCGGCGACCCGAGATCCCGATGACCCGCCACACGTTCAGCTGCACGGCGATGTCCACGAGGATCGAGAGGAGGATGGCGAACGCGAAGGCAGCGCCCAACTGCACCGTGAAGACGGTGGTCTGGGTGATGAAACCGGGCCCGATGGCACTCGTGGCCATGAGGAACATGGCCCCCAACAGGGCACTGCGGTGCCCGGTGGTGCGCTGGGGCGTTTTCCCGCCCTCGGTCACGGACTCGCCGGGCTGCGGGCTGGGACTGACAGAGGACATGCTTCCATCCAAGGGGTCACGCGAGCGGGGACACATTCGTGCAATGAAGGCAGCCTATAGGTTGTTCAACAATCTGCCCAGCGAATTTTGGGACAACTGACGGCGCGGCGGCAATGTTCGAGGCATCCCCAGACCATGCCCGAGATTCTGGGTAGCGAAAAGCCACTTCGGACGGACCGAAGTGGCTTCTCGATGCCTCGATTTCCATTAACGGCTTCGCGCTGCCTCAGCAGTTGAGGAGCGGCTCACCCTCCGCGGGTGCGGCGCGCTCAGCGCAGGATCGGCAGCTGCATGGGATAGCGGTACACCACGCCCCGGCCGGCCCTGACCGCGGCCATGATGTGGCACACGAGCAACAGGACCCAGTACGCGGCGATCAGCAGCAGCCCCAGGGGCGAGAGGATCACCGTGAACAGCAGGATCCAGCCCACCAGGTTGACGAGCCACATGGTCACGTTGAAGTTGAACGCGCCCGCGGCGGCCGACCGCAGGAACGGGCTCTTGTCCTTGTAGACGAACCACACGATGAGCGGGCCCAGGAAGCCGAGCCAGCCCACGGAGACGACCGCGGCGATCGGGCCCGCGAGGTGGGTCAGCACGGCCACGGTGCGCTCGTCATCACGGGGCCCGGAGGAACCCGCGCGGTAGCCGTTGGGACCCTGGGCGTGCGGGCCGCCCTGCGCGTACTGCTGGCCGCGGGGGTCGGGCCCGCCGGGGCCCGTGGGTCCCTGCGAGCGGTAGTCGGGACGCGGTTGCTGCGGTTCGTAGCTCATGTCATCTCCGTGGTGTCCGAGCCGGGAAGGCTCACTGGTCGTGTCCTGGCTCCAGCCTAGGAGGAGGCGCCGTTCGGCACGGAGGGGTTATCCGCAGTCTTGGAGAGGGGTTTCTCCCCGTCGGATGCCGCGGCACGGGCGCTGTGCTTGCCGCCGCCGGCAGAGCCGCGCAGACCCACCCACTTGTCGTAGCCCCAACCGCCCAGCACACCCACGAGCAGAGCGAGCGCGAGCATGACGAACAGTCCGATGACCCCTGTGGTGAGACCGGCCTCCGGGATCGCGTCGAAGAACAGCGCGGAGCGGATGGACGTGAAGATGTGATGCAAGGGCTCGATCGGGGCGATCGCACGGAAGAACCCCGGAACCGCCTCCAACGGGACCACGGCGCCCGCGGAGGGCAGGCCCATGAAGACGAGGTAGGCCAGGCACAACAACATGCCCACGCTACCGCCCACGGAGATCAGGGCCAGGGCGATGGCCGAGACCGTGGACATCGCGAGCCACCCGAGCAGGAACACGAGCAGCCCGTGGGGAACGGGCATGCCCACGGCGGAGGCCACCCACATCATGAGCGCGGACGCGGGCAGTGCCGCGACCACGAACGTCAGCCACTTCATGAGGAAGCCCACCGGGCGGGGCAGCACGGCGCGTTCGTAGTCCTTGAAGAACGGGCCCATCTCGAAGGGCGCCATGCCCATCCGCGCATCCATGAGCAGGTTCAGGGCAACGGACCCGGAGAACCCCACCACGAGCAGGAGGATGGAGTAGTAGAAGGCGCTCATCCCCAGCGCAGTACCCTCCTGGAGGTCGTTGTACGGCTTGGAGACCATGGACACCGGGTCGGCCAGGGTCTTCTTGGCCACGGAACTGACCGTGGGCGAGAGATTCTGGGCGATCTGCTCCGCGGAGCCCTCCTGGGCCTTCTGCACCTGCTGCGCGAACTGCTGGACCTCGGGACCGCCCTGCGCGGCTTGGCGCTGTAGCTGCTGGGATTGTTGCTGCTGGGACTGCTGCAGTTGCTGCAGCACCTGGTTGTATGCCTGTTCCTCGGCGGGAGCCACAGATTCCGAGAGCTGCTCGCCGAGCTTCTTGCTGGCCTCGCGCACGCCGGGCTCGACCGCCCCCGTGGCCAGTCGGGTGCCCAGGGAACCAGCCTGCGGGTCCGTGTAGACCGTGACCTCGGGGCGCGCGGCCTTATCCCGGGTGAGGGACCCCTCGATGAGACTCACGGTGTCCTCGGAGAAGGACTCGGGCACCACCACGGCGGCGTAGAGCTCACCGCGATCCAACTGTTCCCGTGCCTCGTCGATGCTGAGCTGCCGGAGGTCGATCTTGTCCTCCTCCGCGGCCTTGTCCGCGAACTTCTGGACGAGGTCCTTGCCCAGGTTCTCCTGGCTGGCCTTGCCGTCGGCCTGGGGCACCTCCGCGCCCTTGTCCTGGTTGACCACGGCAATGGGGAACTCCTTAAAGTGCTTGTCCGGGCTGGACAAGCCTCCCAGGTAGAGGGCGGTGCCGATCACGCCCACGGCGATGATCGCGAGCATGGGCAGCAGCCAGAACCCGGCCTGGCCGAAAGGCCGTCCGAGTCGGGCCCGGAGGGAGTGGGCGGGAGCGTGTTTGGGTGTCACAGGTTTCTCCTGGCGCGAGGAATGCACGACGTGTCTGGGGGTTCCTGATCACGATACACTGATGTATTGAGATGTGACGACGAGGCGATGGATACGTGAGCAACCAGACAGACGCACCCGCTGCACCCGCTGCGGACCTCTCGGAGGGCCCGCGGTCCGTCACGAATGACCCTGCCACACAGCAGGCCGCGCGGGACAGGCGTTCCCGCAGCGCCACGCGGCTCAAACTGATCCGCAGCGCCCCGGCCGTCTTCGCGCGGCAGGGGATCGACGGCGCCTCGGTGAGCGACCTGTGCGCGGCCGCCGGTTTCACGCGCGGTGCGTTCTACTCCAACTTCGAGTCCAAGCGGGAACTCGCGATCCTCGCGTTCGAGGACCTCGCCACCCAGCTCGTGGACACCCTCGGCACGGAGCTGGACCACTGGCTCGGCTCGGGACTGGACGTAGAGGACGTGGTCACCCGCATCATCGAGGGCGTCACGGACCAGGTGGCCAACGTGAACCAGCAGGCCCTGCGCGTGGAGCTGTCCCTCGCGGCGTTCCGCTTCCCCGAGGTGCGCCAGCAGATGGCACCCATCCGCGCGCGGGTCTACCGCGCCATCGAGCAGGCCCTCGTGCGGGTCGCGCAGACTCAGCGCCTGGAGTTCCTGGTTTCCCCCGGGGACGTGGCCCGCATGCTGCTCACCAGCTACTCGGGCCAGCTCGCGGACCACATGGCCATGGGCGGCTCCGGGCACGGCGCGCAGCAGGTGATCCCCACCATGTGGCTCGCGTTCACGCGCCCCGCCTGATCCCCGACCCCCTGCTCCTCGGGGTGCTCGTCCTGCTGGTGGTCTTCCGCAGTTCAGAGCAACTGGCGATCGTCTACGGATTGGCCGTGACGAGCACGTTCCTGCTGACCACCACGCCGTTCTTGGTCTACGCGCACCCCAACACGGTCTCCGCTCCCCTCGCGCTGAGCGAGAATGCCCAGTTCAACAGGGTCATCCACGAGAAGGTGTTCATCGCGCACGGTTCCCGCCAACGTCCCGCACATGGCACCTCAGGACGCAGTCACGCTGGATCGCACGGGTGCGGAGTCCGATCACATCACCCAGTTGACCCTGCACTACGAGTTCCTGGACGACCCGGACGTCCCCGCCGGCCCGCGGATCGCGCGTGACCAGGGGGTGGACATCGCCCCGGACACCGCCCCCGGAAGCCCCGCAGCCGCGGGACGACCGGCGGCGATCGAACGCGAGCCGGACGGACCGGTCACACCACGAACGGCAACACGAACAACATAGTGAGCGACCAGATCAGGTGGGTCACGATCCCGGGGACCAGGGAGCGCGTGCGCTCGCGCAGGTACCCCACGAACGCGCCGAGTGCGGCGGCAGCGAGCGCAAGCAGGGGGATGCCGGCCAGGGACGTGACCGCGGTATAGGCGATCGTGGTCACGAGGATCCGGCGGCCCCGCGGGAGCACGCGCCACAGCGCGCCGCGGTAGTAGGTCTCCTCCGCGACGCCGTTGACCGCGGTGGTCAGGGCCACCATGAACAAGCTCCCCACGCGGGCGTGGTTGAGCAGTTCGTGGACGGGCCCGGCCAGGAACGGCACGAACCGCACCATGAAACCGCCCGCGACGAAAAGGGCGGCCAGCAGCAGACCTCCGATCACCGCGTCCCGCAAGCCCTTGGGGGTGACCTTCCAGGGCAGGCGCTCCCCCGTCATCCGCACGGCGATCGAACTGCCCATGATGTATACCCCCGCGAGGATGAAGGTCGCGGGGGTGAACCACGGGTCCCCGGCGGGGATGCGCAGGGACCACGCGAGACCTGCGGCGGCCAGGAGGCCCGTGATGATCACGACCCACACGGTGCGCTTGCGCGTGGCCTGGGTGGCGTCCCCGTAGGGGCTGACCCGGTATTCGCTCACATCATCACTTCCTGCGCCGATTGAGTGCTCGGAGGGTGTTGGTCAGGACGGCGGCGAACGCGGTCCAGCCCGCGTACGGGCTGAGCACAGCGCCCTTCTCGGGGGACACCTTTGCGCTACGGCGCACCAGGTCCGCGCTGCTGAGTGTCAACAGGACAGACTCCACGGAGGACGCGGTGAGCTGCTTGCGGTGGAAGAACAGGATGCTCCACCCGGCGTTGAGCACCAGGTTGGTCCCGAGCGCGGCGATGTAGGCGCGCTTCTCCTTCTCCTGCTTCTTCTCCCCGAGATCCGCGATGGACAGGGCCCCCACCGCGGCGATGTCCGCATACAGAGCCGTCCATGCCACGGGGAACAGCCAGGCCGGGGGCTGGAACGAGGGCTTGCGCAGCGTCTTGTACCAGCGCGAATTGGGATCGGTCGCCAGGGAACCGACCACCGCCGTGGCCGTCACGGCCCCCGCGGTGGTCAGGAAGACGCGCCGCCACCGGCCGAGGTCCTCGTTCTTCACGGCGGCGCGCACGGCATCCGCGAAGGGGGTGTGACCACCCTTTGGGGCGCCGATGTAGTCGTCCAGGTCCCGTTCGTGCAGCACGGTGTCGTGCTGGAGGCTACCGATCAGCGGCCGCACGAGCTTGGTCTTGACGGGGGTCATGAGCCCGATCCAGTACGCCGCGAGGTTCGCGGTGGTGACGGGCGCGGTGAGCATGAACCGCCCGCCCTTGCCCACAGCCCGGGCGTACTGGTCCAGCATGTCCGCGTACTCGATGGCGTCCGGACCGCCCACATCGAACGTGCGGTTCACGTCCGACGGCAGGTCCGCCGCCCCCGCGAGGTAGTGCACCACATCCGCCACGGCGATCGGCTGGATCCGGTTGCGCACCCACTGGGGGGCGATTGCACCCGGCAGTCGCTCGGAGAGGTGACGGATCATGATGAAGGACGAGGACTCGTCCCCGATCACCACACCCGTCTGGAGCGCCGCAGTGGGTACCCCGGAGTCCATGAGCGCCTGCCCCACCTCCACGCGCGAACGCAGGTGATCGGACAGTTGCTCGACCGGCTCGTCCGTGGGGTGCAGTCCCCCCAGGTAGACGATCCGCTGCACATGGGCGTCGTGGGCGGCCCGCGCGAACGTCTCCGCCATCTCCACTTCTTCCTGTACGAAGTTCTCGGAGTCGCCCATGGAGTGCAGCAGGTACCACGCGACGTCCACGTCCTTCAGGGCGCGGGCGACGTCGCTCGCGTCCGAGGCGTCCCCCTCCACCACTTCCGCGCGGCCAGGTTCGGCGCTCTGCCCACCGGGGACGACAGCGTCCCCCCAGGGGAGGTCGCGCACCTTCTCCGCACTGCGGCTGAGCAGGCGCACCCGCCACCCCCGCTGCAACAGTTCCTGGGCCACCTGGCCGCCAATGTATCCCGTGGCTCCCGTGACCAGGGCGAGCCGTGCGGTCTCAGTCATGCGAACTCCCAACCGTGAACGATCCGTGGATGACCGCGGCGGCCACCCCATCCATGTCGATCGTATGCTGAGCATCCCACGCCATCCACGGGCAGGGCTCCGTCACCCGCGGACGTCCACGTCCTCGAAGATCAGGAACGTCTGCGTGTCCACGACCTCCGGCATGGGCTGGATGCGGTCGAAGATCACATCCCGCAGTTCCGCCGTGCCCCGGGCGCGCACGAGGAGCATGACGTCGAACGTGCCACCCACCAGTGCGATGTGCTGCACCTGGGGGATCTTGCGCAGCTTCACGCACAGGGACGGCCACGTGTTCTGCTTCAACCGCACTGTTACGTATGCCGAGGCCTCAAGCCCCGCCCGCGCGGGATCGATCACCGCGGTGTAGCGCAGCACCACGCCCTGTTCGTGCAGCCTGCGGATGCGCTCGTAGGCGTGCGCGCGGGAGATGTGGACCTTGGCCGCGAGCGCGGTCACCGATTGCCGTGCGTCCGCCGAGAGTTCCTCCAGGATCCGCCGATCCGTGTCGTCCAGTTCGGGGCGCTCCCGCTCCGCCATCCGGTACTCCTTCTCTGTCATCGTGCCCCGCGGTCTCTCGTCATGGGCCTCGCGCGCCATGACCATGGGCCTCACGCCCCTTCGCGACGGCCCGCGTGCTCCGGGGCGACGACGCCGCGCCGAGCGCCGTCGTCACCGGTCGCGACGCGGTAGACGAAGCAGCATGACGCACGTCACTACCAAGCATATTGTCCATGAGAGCGTCCCAAGATCACCGTTCGTCCACAAATTCCCCCCGGTATGGAGACGGGGCGGCCGAATTTTCCATACTGTGCGGACGATGTGTCCACCCCGCCCTTCGCTGCGCGCTGCCGCGGAACGAGGTGCCGGGCACCACCGAGTTCCACACAGAGAAGAAAGGGACGCGCCATGAGCGAGCCCACCTCCGCCGGTGGCGAATCCGCCGCCCAGGAGCACACCCCGCCCGTGAATCCGGCGGTGGAGGCCTCCAAGAACTTCGGGATCACCCCCGAGCAGTACATGCTGCCCGCGAGCAGCGAGATCCGGTTGCTGAACCCCGACGGCAGCGCGGTCCCGGAGTCCGAGCAGGGTCAGGAGCCCGGCCACGAGTACCCCATGCCGGAGAACTCCCGCCTGCTGGACGCCTACGAGAAGCTCGTGGTGGGCCGGCGCATCAACGACCAGAACATGGCGCTCGTGCGCCAGGGCCGCATGGCGGTCTACCCGTCCAGCCACGGCCAGGAGGCCTGCCAGGTGGCGGCTGCCCTGTGCCTCGAGGACGACGATTGGCTGTTCCCCACCTACCGTGACTCCGTGGCCGTGATGTCCCGCGGTGTGGATCCACTGGAGGTCATGAGCACCTACCGCGGGGACTGGCACGGCGGCTACGACCCCCGCAAGTACAAGGTCTCCGTCCAGGCCACTCCGCTGACCACGCAGCTGCTGCATGCCGTGGGCGTGGCCCACGCCGCCAAGCTGCGCGGCGAGAACACGGTGACGTTGGCCATGTGCGGTGACGGGGCGACGTCGGAGGGGGACTTCCACGAGGCCCTGAACTTCGCGGCCGTCTTCCAGCTGCCCGTCCTGTTCCTGGTGCAGAACAACGGGTACGCGATCTCCGTGCCGCTGTCCTCGCAGACGCGCGCGCCGTCCCTGGCCCACAAGGGTGTGGGCTACGGGATGGCCAGTGAGCGCGTGGACGGCAACGACCTCGCGGCGCTGCTCTCCGTCCTGGGCCGCGGTGTGGAGCTGTGCCGCCAGGGCGGCGGTCCGCTGCTCGTGGAGGCCATGACCTACCGCATGCAAGCGCACACCAACGCGGACGACGACACCCGTTACCGCGAGCGCGACGAGGTCAGGGAGTGGGTGGCCAAGGACCCGATCACCCGCATGCAGCGCTACCTCTCCGACCAGGGCGTGCTGGACGACGCCGCGTCCCAACGGATCTCGGAGCACGCCGAGGCCATGGCCCAGCGGCTGCGCGAGGCCATGGCCTCCAAGCCGGAACTGGATCCCCAGGACCTGTTCCGCTTCGTCTACCACGAACCCACGACCCAGTTGCGCGAACAAGCCGCTCAGCTGGCCGACGAGCTCTCCCGAGAGGAGGCGTGATGAGCGTTTCGAAAGTCAGTTTCGCCAAGGCGCTGAACACCGCACTCGCGGACGCCATGGAGGCGTCCCGGGAGGTCGTGGTCTTCGGTGAGGACGTGGGGACCCTGGGCGGGGTCTTTCGCATCACGGACGGGTTGACCGCGCGCTTCGGCCGCGAGCGTTGCTTCGACACCCCGCTTGCGGAGTCGGGGATCATCGGCACCGCGGTGGGCATGGCCATAAACGGCATGCGCCCGGTCGCGGAGATGCAGTTCGACGCGTTCGCGTACCCCGCGTTCGAGCAGGTGGCCTCCCACGTGGCCAAGATGCACAACCGGACCCGCGGCAAGCTGCCCATGCCCCTGGTCATCCGCATCCCCTACGGCGGTGGCGTGGGCGGTGTGGAACATCACTGCGACTCCTCCGAGTCCTACTACGCGCACACCCCGGGGCTGAAGGTCTTCACCCCGGCCTCCGTGACGGACGCCTACGTGATGCTGCGCGAGGCGATCGACTCGCCGGACCCCGTGGTGTTCTTCGAGCCCAAGCGGCTGTACTGGTCCACCGCGCAGGTGGACCTGGACGAGCTGCGCTCGCAGTACGAGAACGGGACGCTGCCGCGCCGGGAGGGCCACGCCGTCGTCGCCCGCGAAGGCAGTGACGCGACCCTGATCAGCTACGGGCCGTCCGTGCCCGTGTGCCTGGCCGCAGCCGAGGAAGCCGCCCGGGACGGGATGTCCGTGGAGGTCGTGGACCTGGGCTCCGTGGTCCCCTACGACGACGAGACCGTGGCCGCCTCGGTCCGCAAGACCGGGCGCGCCGTGGTCGTGGCCGAGGCCCAGGGCTTCGCGTCCGTGGCCTCGGAGATCGCCGCGCGCACCCAGGAACGCTGCTTCCACTCGCTCGCCGCACCGGTGCTGCGGGTCACGGGATTCGACATCCCCTACCCCTCGCCGTCCTTCGAGCGCCACCACATCCCGAGCTCCGAGCGCATCCTGGATGCCCTGGACGACCTGCAATGGGAGGACTGACCCGTGAGCATCAATGTGTTCAACCTGCCCGACCTGGGCGAAGGGCTCACCGAGGCGGACATCCTCCGCTGGCTCGTGGCCGAGGGTGACACCGTCACCATGGACCAGCCGATCGTGGAGGTGGAGACCGCCAAGTCGGCCGTGGAGGTACCCACCCCGTTCGAGGGCGTGGTGCACACGCTCCACGGCGCCGAGGGCGACACGCTGCTGGTGGGCCAACCGCTGATCTCCGTCTCCGACGGCATCGAGGCCCCGGAGTCCGCCGCGGGTTCCGGCTCCGACGACGCTCCGGAGCCCACCCACGGGGCCGGGTACCGCGAGGAGGAGCTCGCGGGCACCCGCCCGTCGGCCGAGCTCTCCGTGGACGAGGCCGATCCCACCGCCGGTGAGGACGAGGAGTCTTCCGGCAACGTGCTGATCGGCTACGGCACCTCCGCCGCGTCCTCGTCCCGCCGACGCCGCCGCAAGCGCGGTGCCGGTGCCGACGCCGCCGGGCAGGCCCACGAGGCGCTCGCCGAGGCGCCGCGGCTGGCCCCCACGGTGATCTCCCCGCTCGTGCGCAACCTCGCCCGGGAGCACGGCGTGGACATCGCCGCCCTCCAGGGCAGCGGCCCCGGCGGTCTGATCATGCGCAAAGACGTCCTCGCGGCCATCGACCAGGTGGACGACCAGCGGATGCGCGCCGACGCCGCCGGGCCGGCCCCCACGGGCCTGTCCGCCGCGGAGCCCGCGGCCCCCGCCCCCGCCGGCCTGACCGCCGCAGGAGGTGCGGCACCCCAGGGCGGTGCCGCGGCGTCGTCGTCCCCGGCGGCCGCCGGGACCGACTCCCGCACCGGGCTGCCGATCGCGTCGCAGGAGCCCGTCAAGGGTGTGCGCAAGACCATTGCGGACGCTATGACCCGCTCCCGCACGGAGATCCCCGAGGCCACCGTGTGGGTGGACGTGGACGCCACCGAGCTGCTGAAGCTGCGCTCAGAGCTCAAGGCCAAGGACCCGGAGAACACGCCGAGCCTGCTCGCGCTGATCGCCCGGTTCACCGTGGCCGGGCTGCGGAAGTTCCCGCAGCTCAACGCCCGCGTGGACACCGGCGAGGACGGCTCCCGGACCATCACCCGACTGCAGGGCGTGAACCTGGGCCTCGCGGTGGAGTCCGAGCGCGGGCTCATGGTGCCGAACCTGCGCAACGCGGACCAGCTCAGCGCCATGGAGCTGACCGGCGCCATGCGGGAGATCATCCAGGTGGCCCGCTCCGGCAAGGCCAGCCCCGCCCAGCTGAGCGGCTCCACGTTCACGCTGAACAACTACGGCGTGTTCGGCACGGACGGCGCCACCCCGATCATCAACCACCCCGAGGCCGCGATCCTGGGCATCGGGCGGATCATCGACAAGCCGTGGGTGGTGGACGGTGAGCTGGCCGTCCGCAAGGTCACCACCGTGACCATCGCCTTCGACCACCGCGTGTGCGACGGCGGCGCGGCTGGCGGCTTCATCCGCTTCGTGGCGGACTGCATCGAGAACCCCGTGGGGGCGCTCACGCAGATCTGACCCGTTCGGGTCCCAGGGGACATCAACCGCGCACCGGCCACCGGTTCGCGCGGAGGGGAGCGCGACGGTGCCCGGGCTTCGGCCCGGGCGCCGTCGCCGTGTTCCGGGGCCGTTTTTCCGGGGCCACGCTCCGGGGCCGTGTGCCATCGCTGTGCTCCGCGGCCGCGGCCTGGCGCCGCACTCAGTCGACGCTTTCCGGGGCCGTGTGCCGGGTCTATCCTGCGGGGGGGGGGGCGCCATAGTCACGAGGCACACCCGGTGACAAGAAACCGTCCCGTGGACCACGGGCACCCCGCGGGGTCAGGTCGCGGCGGAACCCAGTTCCCGCTCCGCCCACGCCCGCAGGCGCTCCACCAGGGCCGGGGGCAGGCCCCCTCCGGCCATCGCGTGCTCGGAGCGGGTGCGGGCGGTGCCCATCATGCGGGCGACGGCGCGCACGGAGCCGGAGCGCTCGAGCAGCTGGTGGGCGTGAGCGGCGTCGTCGTCCGTGAGGGTGCCCTCCGCCGCGCGCTCGCACAGGGAGCGCCACGCGGGGCCGTGGGGGCCGGAGGCCACGAACGTGCCGAGCACCGTGGGCCGGTCCGCGCGCAGCAGCTCGCGGGCTCCGTGGCCACCCTGCGTGTGGGCCGCGAGGCGCAGCTCCTTCGCGAGCCCGTGCGCCATGCCCAGGGCGCGTCCGGTGTCCGCCAGGGCGTTGACGTGCTGGGTGGGCGCCCCACCCAGCACGGCGCCCGCGCGCAGCGGCGCCTCGTAGCAGGGCACGGCGCTGCCGATGCGCAGGGTCTCCAGCACCTCACCGTGCGAGACAGTGGCCGCACGCTGCGTGAGCTCCCCCAGGATGCGCTCTCCCGCGGCGGCGTGGAACACGGAGTGGTCCAGGATCTCCAGGAGTTTGATGAGCCGCGTCTCCGGCGCGTGGGACGTGGCCACCATGCGGTAGGCGGCGGCCAGGGCGAGTTCGCTCGCGAGAGACGTGTAGTGGACGGGGTCCTCGGCACCCCCGGAGGGAACGCCCCCGGCGCCCGGCGCCGTCGTGCGGGACGCAGCGGGCGACGTCACACTGATCGCGGTCCCGGGGCTCACACCCTCACCGCGCAGCAGCAGAGCGGTGTTCAGCAGCTCGAAACCGGCCGCCACGGCATTGAGCACGGGACGGGTGGGGCGAGCGGGGTAGGCCTCCACCGCGGCCATGACGAGATCCTGCTGCAGACCGTTCCCGGCATAGGCGACCTCCGCGACACGGGCCCAGACGCGCTCGTAGCCGGGGCTGAGGTCCGCGGCCCTGCGGCGGGAGTGCTCCAGGAACCCGCGCACCGCAGTGGCGGGGGTGAACTCCTGGGACCTGCGCCCGGTTCCGCTGCTGGTGTAGGAGGAGGTGGGCGTCATGAGTCCATTTCAGCACACCCCAGCCACCACCCCTTCACGAAGGCCTTCACGTCACACCAGCCTCGATTTCAATATTTGATTTTCGTTCTTGCATTTTTTTATTCCAACGCTTTGTTAGGAACGGGCTGGAGCGTACACATACCGACACCACCCGGCTAGATACGGGCATTGTCAAGCCTAATACGATAAGTGTAGTTAAAAAAATTCCATCGCTCGCGGTATTCCGATACACAATAATCGTTAGTGTTAATACAATCTCAAGCCCCAGCCCCAGCCGAAGCAGCATGGCGCCAAATCGATTAAATAAAGAGTCCCAATACGGGAATGCGGCGAATGTAAAAAATGTCACACCCACCCAAACACTCCAGATTATTATTGGGGCAACCCAAACCCATGGGTTTGACAATTGAGTAGGGGAAGCGAATAACATAGTTACACTCAAAGCCAGGGGCAGTAAATAGGTGCAGATTACAGCGAGGTACCTTTTGAATCGCAACCCGCTTACCCCCTCCCTCGCCTGCACCTCATGCTCCATGAGGGAGATGCTGTAGTTCAACTTTTTTTCCTGGATAGAATTGGCAAATCTCTTATATCCACCAATAAGGTCAGGGTCGTTCATGGCCACAGCCATCCATATACCTGACATTCCAAGAAGTAAAGAAAATG
>NZ_JAUZUS010000015.1:0-43116 GCF_031844145.1 Kocuria sp. PD6 | reverse complement strand
TTTCCTCGGCTGCGCCGAGTCTGTCGTGCCGTTCTACGCCTCATCTGGCTGGCAGCGCATCAGAGCGCCAGAACGGTGGATCAGCCGAGAGGGGCGCGCGATCGCCTCGCCAGCAGGACACCCCCTCTTCATCCTGCCGGTGCATGGCAATGCTGCTGAGTGGCCGACCGGCGAGGTGGACTTGAAGGGGCGATCGTGGTGACCGTGTGGACGCTACGCATGTAGCTCAAACGGTCGTTTGAGCCACCTATCTGCGGCCATGTCCGTCCTCACGTTTAGCGTTGGGGGCATGAGTTGGGAACCAGTCCTCGAAGCAGTCGGTCAAGCGGTTAACGGTAAGAGCGAAGCCGCTAAGGCGGCTCTTGAAAAGTGCTGGGATGAGACGGTCGAAGAAGACCATGCCCAACGGTGCGTGTTGGCGCACTACCTGGCCGACCAGCAGGAGAATCTTCAGAGCGAGACTCGCTGGGACGAGCAATCCCTTACAGAGTTCACATACCTCCAAGATGGTGACCTCGCAGCCATCGGAGTTCCCTCGACAGCGGGGTTCGCTCCGAGCTTGCACCTCAACCTCGGTGATGATTACCTGCGCGCTGGGCGCGTCCAAGACGCCGAAGATCAGGTTGTACGGGCGCAGCAATCTGTCGCACGACTGCCCGAGCAGGGGTATGGCGCGATGATTCGAGACGGCGTTCGTCGCCTCCAAGGACGTGTCGAGGCGGCGAACGCGGCGCTGTAGCTCAACCGGTCGATTCTGCTACGTGAGCAGCACGGCCGCGGATTGGTCTGTGACTCGCCGCGATAAGCGTCCGGTTCTTCTCGTCTGTCGCTGCCCGGCTAGCTCGACTTCCCCGTCATCATGACCCCGCCTCCACTCAGGGAGGTCTTTGCGTCTCGCCTTTTGAGGGATCGACTCTTCCCGCTATCAACGAATCTGCTTTGCTTCGGCACTCCACCCACTCAAAATGAGGCCATGGACATCCTCATTCTCGGCGGCACCGGGTTCTTGGGCCGGGGCCTCGCCCTCGCCGCACTTAACGCCGACCACACCGTCACGTGCCTGGCCCGTGGCTCGGCTCCGGCGCCCGCAGGAGTGGAGTTCATCCAAGCTGACCGCGACCACCCGAAAGCCCTGGCGTCCGTCACCGGCAGGGCGTGGGACGCCGTCGTCGATCTGACCAGCCATCCCCGGCACGCCCGGGATGCCACGAGCCGCCTCACCGCCTCGCACCACATCTTCGTCTCAACGACCAGCGTCTACGTTTCGTTTGAGGTACCCGACCAGAACGAGGACGCAGCCGTGGCGGCTCCGCTGGAAGCTGACCTCATGACAGCGATGGACCAGTACCCGGCGGCCAAACGCCGGTGTGAGCTCACCTACCTGGACGTCCCGGATCCCGTGACGGTTATTAGGCCGGGGCTGATCGGCGGTGCCGGCGACGAGTCTGGCCGCTCCGGCTACTACCCGTGGCGCTTCGCCCATCCGACGGGTCCCGACGTGATCGTCCCCGACGACTCTTTCCCTGTGGCCCTGATCGACGTGGAGGATCTCGCCGCCTGGATCCTGCGGTGCGCCGAGCAACGGATTACCGGGGTTTTCAACGCGGCCGGCACCCCGCACGTCCTTCGGGACGTCGTCGACGCCAGTATCGACATCACCAGGTCGACCGCCCGGCCGCGTGTGGTCGACGACGCGACGCTCGACGAGTGCGGTATCAGCCCGTGGGCCGGCCCTGCGTCGCTGCCGCTGTGGGTGCCATGGGAGGGCTGGCGATACGTGAACATTGTCGACTCCTCCCGGGCTCTCGCCCAGGGCCTGAACCGCCGCCCGCTGCGCGACACGCTCATCGCAGCTTTGCGGACGGAGGAGTCCAGGAGGACCCCCCGCCCGGCGGGGCTCAGCGACGGAGAGGAGATCTGCCTGCGGGCGGCTCTCCACTGAGACGGTAAAAAGACCCACGCCTTGGCTCGTTGGGGGTTAAATCGGTCGTTTTTGCTGCCCCCTCTCCGAGTAGTCGGGGTTGACGTGTGAAGTGCGCCGATAAATTTCCAGTATCTCGCGTGGGCAAATGCCCATCCTAGGTCCGGCCGCTAGACCGCCGCACGGTGTTCTAGGTGTACTGACCGGGGACGTTAGTCGACGCTTGCGGCGCTGGTAGAACTCGCGTCAGGGTCGCGGCATCGCCGGTGACATCCACGCCATGCGCGATAGCGGCGGGCAGAGGCATTGCGCCTTGCAGGAGGGCAACCAGTACCGGCCCGGGGCCTGCAACACGCGCCAGGGGGCTGACATCGCGCTGGCAAGGGTTCACCGTGATGGTCCCGGCGGCGGCGGTGAGGTCGAAGCCGTCGTCGAAGGTGCCGAACCGGATCACGATCGGTGGCTCGTCCGGTCTGTGATCCGCGAGGAGGAAGCGTGCCGGTTGGCTGAGCCAGTGCATCTGGAAGATCGCATCACTCGGCGCCTCTGGAACCGTCGGTGCACCCCACTTCAGAAGCTCGCGCAGCACTCCGTCCAGGGCCCGGCCACGCTCGGTAAGTCGATACGTTGGCGTGCCCGGGATTCCTGGGGCGGGCTCGCGGGCGACGACACCGTTGGTCTCGAGGTCCCGCAGACGCTGGGTGAGCAGGTTCGTCGCGATGCCAGGCAGGCCGCGCTGGACTTCGCCAAAGCGCAATGCTCCCCCGATCAGCAGCTCACGCACGATCAGGAGAGTCCACCGGTCACCGACGACATCTAAGGCGCGAGCGATCGAACAAAGCTGTCCGTAGGACTTCACCTGAACCCCCTTGACTTTATCAAGTGCCTGCTTGAAAGTATCAAGCACCATTCTCACACCAAGGAGAGCCATGCCCGCCACCCTGTCTTCTGCCGCACCTCAGACACTCAAGGACTACTACCGGATCCTCGAGTCCGGCATCGACAGTTACCAGGACGGGGCTGACCTACGGCCTCTGCTGGATGACCACCTCGACTTCACGGGCTCCCTCGCTGGACACCTCCCCGACGCCACCGATGGCTTCCTGGGCGGGGTTGCCAGGTTCATCGCGACGGTCAAGCAGATCGAGATCATCCACGACGTGCACGGCACTAACAGCTCCGCCGTGCTCTACACGGCGACCATGCCCGGCGGTCCCATGACCTTCGCGGAGTTCTTCACCTTCGACGGCGGACGCATCGCGTCCTTGAACCTTCACTACAGCGGCCCCGAGTACATCGAGAAGGGTGGACGATGACAGCACAGAAGGACCTGGTCGAGCGAGTTCGTGACGCGCTAAGAGCTCGCAACCCTCGTGAGGTGTCGATGTTCGGGGGAGTGTCGTTCATGGTCGAGGACCGGATGGTCGTCGCCGCTCGTCGGGAAGGGACGCTCCTGCTACGCATCGACCCCACTGACGCGGAAGACCTGCTCACCCGCCCTGGTGCTCACCCTGCGCTCATGGGCGCAGACCGCCCCATGGGTGACGGCTGGATCAGCGTCGAGCAGGCCGCACTCCAGGGACCTGGGCTCGAGTCCTGGCTCGAGCCAGCACTCACCTTCCATGCAGCGCAAGGCGCCGAGTAGAGACCTCTACTCCAACTCCATCATCCGGTGGCCGGTCGCAAACGCGGCCGGCCACCGATCTATCTCAGGAGGCACTTTGAGTCATCGCAATGCCGCGCTAACCCCACGTCATCGTCTACGAGTCGTACGCCTCGTCATCGAGGAAGGATGGCCGATCAGCGAAGTCGCTGCCCGCTTCCAGGTGTCGTGGCCAACCGTGAAGCGGTGGGTCGACCGCTACCTTGCTGGCGAGCCGATGCAGGACCGGTCGTCACGGCCGAAGTCTTCGCCGAACAAGACGAGCAAGAAGACGACAAAACGGTGCGTGAGCCTACGAATGCGCCTGAGGGAAGGGCCTATTCAACTCGCAGCCCGACTCGGCATCGCCCCGGCCACGGTCCACCGCATCCTCACGACCGCGCGCATGAATCGACTTTCCTACGTCGACCGTGCTACCGGCGAGCCGATCCGCCGATACGAACACGACCACCCTGGCTCGTTCGTGCACGTGGACGTCAAGAAGCTCGGGAACATCCCCGACGATGGGGGCTGGCGATACGTCGGGCGACGTCAAGGATCGAGGAATCGTGCCGTCACTCCCGGCAAGCCGAAGAACAAGTGGCGCAACCCCAAGCTCGGGTATGCGTTCGTGCACACCATCATCGATGACCACTCGCGCGTCGCCTACACCGAGGTTCACAACGACGAATCCGCTGTCACCGCCGTCGGAGTCCTGCATCGAGCGGTCGAGTGGTTCGCCGACCGAGGGGTCGCAATTGAGCGCATCTTGTCCGATAACGGTGGTGCGTACCGTTCTCATCTGTGGCGAGACGCGTGCGAGGCCCTATCGATCACTCCGAAGCGAACGCGGCCATACCGCCCACAGACCAACGGCAAGGTCGAGCGATTCCACCGCACCATGGCCGACGGTTGGGCGTATGCGCGCTGCTACACGAGCGAGAACGAACGCCGCGATGCCCTCCCCGACTGGCTCCACGAGTACAACCAGCACCGACCACACACCGCCTGCGGAGGCCAGCCGCCCTTCTCACGATTGATCAACGTCCCCGGTCAGTACAACTAGAAATTCGGGTGGTAGCCATGAGCGGGACCGTGCACCAAAAACCGGCTCCGGCCAAGCATTTCTGCCTGGCCGGAGCCGGTTCACTCGGTCGGGATGACAGGATTTGAACCTGCGACCCCTTGACCCCCAGACGTCCAGACTGTTCCGGCCAGACCGGATTCTGCGTGATTCCGGGCGTCAGATCATGCAGAACACGTCACGAGATGCACGGAGTGCATGATTCTGGTCCCCCTCGTGGGCAAGCTCAGTTCGCGGTCAGAGCCGTGAGAGGCGCTACGACGGCGTGGAACCTGTTGCCCACGAGCAGCACGACGATCTTGTGGCTGGCGCTGCCTTGCTGCGGTTCTCCGGGTGGTGATGTCGGGGGCGGACGGGCCAGCTCAGGCCGGTTGCGGGATGGCGGCGATGTTCGCGAAGACCGCGACGATCGCGGCTGCCCAGGGCCACGTCTCCGGGATCTTAAGGCGAGTTGATATGTCCGAGACGCTATAGGGCAGGAGAGTCGCCATTCTCGCCGCCGACGGGGTCGAGCGAGTCGAGCTCGAACAGCCCCGCGAGGCACTGGAGCGGGCTGGCGCACAGACCGAGGTGCTGTCGATCCATGACGGTGAGATTCGGGCGCGTGAGAACGATCTGGATGCAGCAGGCACGTTCACCGTTGACGGGTTGGTCGCGGACGCCTCTGTCACCCACTATGACGCCCTGCTTCTCCCGGGCGGCACGGTGAATCCCGACCAATTCCGGGTTGACCCCGACGCGGTCTCCTTCGTCCGCGAGTTCGTCGAAAGCGGCAAGCCCGTTGCGGCAATCTGTCACGGGCCGTGGACGCTGATCGAGGCCGGTGTGGTCGAAGGCCGCACCTTGACGTCCTTCCCGAGCATCCGCACGGTCCTGCGCAACGCCGGTGCTGACGTCGTCGACCAGGACGTCGTGGTGGACGGGAACCTGATCACCAGCCGCTCGCCCGATGACATGCCTGCGTTCTGCGATACGATGGGGGCGAAATTTGCGAGCAATTCGACCCAGGAAAAGGTGATGTCATGAGCGTGACTAAGGGATTGCTTGTCAGGCTGGAGGCCCTGCCCGGCAAAGAAGACGAGGTCCAGGAATTCCTCGGCATCGGGCGAGGGCTCGTCGAGGAGGAACCGGCCACCGTCGCGTGGTTCGCGATCCGTCTCGGCCCGTCCTCCTTCGGGATCTTCGACGTGTTCCCCGATGACGCCGGCTGCGACGCGCACCTGTCCGGCGCAGTTGCCACCGCTCTCGGCGAGCAGACCGGCAAACTGTTCAGCGAGCCCACGATCGAGAAGTTGGACGTCCTGGGCTCCAAACTCCCCGCCTGACACCACAGACCGGCAGTACTGGCCCAGAGAGGAGGGGTCGTTGCGCGCGGTGACTTCGGGCTTACACAGCCCGCTGACGTCGTGGCAGCGGCCCCTTCTCTTGTGGCCTATCGCTAATCACCAACAGATCGAGGAACCGCGATGACAGGAACTGACCACGGCGTTACCACGACGCGTTCACCCGAGGTAGCAGTGATCGGGGGCGGGATCGTCGGTCTGTCGACGGCGTACGCGCTGCAGGAGCAGGGCGTGCCGGTGCGCTTGTACGAGGCTGGTCTGCCCGGGACGGGTCAGTCCGCAGGCGAGTCGCGGATCTTCCGGCATGCCCACGACGACCCGCGACTCGTCGCTTTCGCGCGCGAAAGCCGCGGCGTATGGGATGAGTGGGCCGAACACTTCGACGTCGAGCTGGTCTCATCAGACGGTGTCCTGGCGATCGGAGACAGCGCCCTGGCGCGGCTGCGGGTGCTCGACCAGGTCGGCGGCGTGGAAGCGCACGAGATCGACGCGGCCGAGGTCGCCCAGCGGATGCCGCTGCTCGCTGGGTACTCGGGGCCAGCGGTGCTCGACGAGTCGGGCGGCGCGATCCGCACCCGCGCCGCGATCACGGCACTCACGGGTGCCCTTGCAGATGCGATCACCACCGGCGAGGTCATCTCCATCGATCCCCGCGCCGACGGCACGGTCGAGGTGCGCAGCGTCACCGACCGGGCTGTCTACTCCAAGGTGGTCGTGTGCGCCGGCCGCGAAACCGCCCGCCTGGCACGAAGCGTGGGCCTGTCGCTGCCGGTTCGTCTCGCCGCACACGTACGGCTGACCTTCGACGTGAAAGCCGCCGCCCCGACACGAGTCGCGTGCCTGCAGGACAGCAGCGGCGTCTTCGGCGAAGTCGGCGTCTACGCGACGCCGCTACCGGGCAACAGCAGCTATTCGGTCGGACTCAGCGACACCGTCGGCGTCCGCGACGACGGAACTTTCATCGACCCGGCGGCGATTCGATCGCTGGACGAACGCGCACGCGAATACGTGACACGGGCGCTGCCCGGTCTCCACCCAGAGCCGCGCGACTTCCTCCACTGCTGGGTGACCGACCTCCCGTGGAGTGAGGACGGCGTGGCCGTGTGGGAGGCAGGCCCTGTCTTCTTCGTGGCCGGTCACAATTTGTTCAAGCAGGCACCTGCGCTGGGTCGCGCTCTTGCGCGGGCTGCGACCGGCGGCGGTCTCCGCGCCGAGCTCACGCCCGAAGCGCGCCTCGGCGAGGCCCAGGGCTAGCCCCGGTCTTTCATGACGGCGGTCGGGATCGTGTCGGAGCCGTGTGATCGAGTGCGCCCGTGTGCGGAGTGACTGCGGGTACGACGACGTGTCGGCTGGCGCTGCCTTGCTGCGGTTCTCCGGGTGGTGATGTCGGGGGCGGACGGGCTAACTCAGGCCGGTTGCGGGATGGCGGCGATGTTCGCGAAGACCGCGACGATCGCGGCTGCCCAGGGCCACGACTCCGGGATCTTGAGGCGACGTCGGCGTGCGCTGTGAGCGAGTCGGGTGGGCACGTGGAGGAATCGGTAGCGCAGCGCCTTCGGCTCGCAGGTTGCCAACGTGGCGGCGGAGCCGATGCAGCCGAGCAGGCGGGTCCACGCGGTTAGGTCGGCCGCGATCTGGGTGATCATCAGCCAGGTCCGGTTGATGTTGAACTCCCGCGACGGAAACCGTCCCAGGCCGCTGTCCTTGGCGTGGCGGATGCGGTCCTCGACCCGTGCATGGGCCCGATGCCGGGCCTCGAGAAAGGCGAGCTGGCCGGCCGTGGTGTTGGTGACGAAGGCTTCGTAGCGCCAGCCGTCGCGTTCCTCGAACAGAGACAGTTGCGCGCCGGGGTGGGGGCGTTCGCGGCGCACGATGACCCGCATCCCGGCTGGCCACTTGGCGAGAACCTTCGGGTCGATGAGGCCGGTCAGCTCGGCGACGTCGCCGCCCTCACGAACGCCGCCGTCGGCATCGAGTGCTGGGGTCCAGACCTTCTTCGGGACCAGATCGATGGCATCGCGGAGCTTCCCGGTGATCGTGAATCCCACGCTGTACTCGACGCTGCGGCCGCGGACCGTGCCCTGTTCGGTGCAGGAAGGGGGTTCAAGGCGCTCCGTTCGGCCACAGGTGACCGCCGGCGAGAGCGCCGGGGGGACCAGAAGGGGACCACGAAAAACGACCGCCGAACACGATGAAGCCCAGGTGAGAAACCTGCTCTCACCTGGGCTTTTCTGTCGGGATGACAGGATTTGAACCTGCGACCCCTTGACCCCCAGTCAAGTGCGCTACCAAGCTGCGCCACATCCCGCGACCGTGTTCGACACCGTTTCCGGCCCCGAACACCCGAGTTACATTACCCCAACCCTGCCCGAATTTCACATCGGCGCGAGCGACTCGCGAGCCGCCCGCGCCGAATGGAAACCGAGCCAGTAGGGGCAACCACTCAGCGCTTGCGCTGGCGCTTCTCCCGCACGCGCATGGTGACCTCCAGCGGGGTGCCCTCGAAACCGAAGGTCTCACGGATCCGACGCTGGATGAACCGGCGGTAACCGGGGTCCAGGAACCCGGTGGTGAACAGCACGAACTTGGGCGGCCGGGAGGCCACCTGCGTCCCGAAGAGGATCCGGGGCTGCTTGCCGCCGCGCACGGGGTGCGGGTGGGCCGCCACGATCTCGCCCAGGAACGCATTGAGCCGCCCGGTGGGGATACGGCGGTCCCAGGAGTCCAGGGATGTGTGCAGCGCCGGGACCAGCTTGTCCTTGTGCCACCCGGTCTTGGCCGAGAGGTTCACCCGGGGAGCCCAGGACACGTGGGCCAGATCCCGTTCGATCTCGCGTTCCAGGTAGAACCGGCGCTCGTCGTCCAGGGTGTCCCACTTGTTGAACGCGAGCACCAGCGCGCGGCCCGAGTCCACGGCCATTTGCAGGATGCGCACGTCCTGTTCGGAGAGCACCTCGTCCACGGCGAGCAGCACCACGGCCACCTCGGCGCGTTCTAGAGCGGTCTGGGTGCGCAGCGACGCGTAGAAGTCCGCCCCCTGCTGCAGGTGCACGCGGCGGCGGATGCCGGCGGTGTCGATGAAACGCCACGGTTCCCCGCCGAGCATCACGATCTCGTCCACGGGGTCACGCGTGGTGCCGGCGGTCTCGTCCACGACCACGCGCTCGGAACCGGCGAGCTTGTTCAGCAGGGAGGACTTGCCCACGTTGGGCCGCCCGATCAGGGCCACGCGGCGCGGTCCACCCTCGAGCTCGGCCTCGGCCACCTCCGAGTACTCGGGCAGCGCCGCCACGAGGGCATCCAGCGCGTCGCCAGAGCCCTTGCCATGCAGCGCGGAGACCGGGAACGGCTCCCCCATGCCCAGGGACCACAGCGCGGTGGCCTCGATCTCGAGCTGCGGGGAATCCGCCTTGTTGGCCACCACGATGATCGGCTTGGTCACGCGCCGCAGCATGGACACCACGGCCTCGTCGGTCGCGGTGACCCCCACGGTCACGTCCAGCACGAGCAGCACGGCGTCCGCGTTCTCCACGGCCAGCTCCGCCTGATCGGCCACGCGCTTGTGGATGCCCTTGGCGTCCTGCTCCCACCCGCCGGTGTCCACCAGGGTGAAGTTCTTCCCGTTCCACTCCGCCTTGTAGGACACGCGGTCGCGCGTGACGCCCGGGGTGTCCTCGACCACGGCCTCGCGGCGCCCGATCACGCGGTTGACCAGTGTGGACTTGCCCACGTTGGGCCGGCCGACCACGGCCACCACGGGGTCGGGGCGGCGGGCGTCCCGCTCGTCGTCTCCGTCGACCCAGTCCGCGAGCAGCGCGGCGTCCTCGTCGTCCAGCTCGTAGTCGGCCAGCCCTTCGCGCAGTGCCTGCGCACGGGCCTCGGCCTCGGCGTCGTCGATCGCGGCCAGGCGCTGGGAGATGTCCTCGTTGCCCCCGCCCAGGACGGACTGTTCGTAGGAGTCCACCGTGGGCTCGTCCGATGCGCTCATGGTTACCTCGCTTCCTCGGGGGCGTTGGCGCCCGTGTCGTGAGGCGCGGCGAGCGCCCCGTCGTGTGTGGTGGTGCGGATGATCAGGTCGATCACGCCTTGCACCGTTTGTTCCATGGTCAGTTCGGAGGAGTCGAGCAGGTGCACACCGTCCTGCGCCGTAGTGAAGTTCACCACGGTGGAGTCCTTGGCGTCCCTGCCCACCACACGGGCCTCCAGGTCCGACGACGCCGCTGCGCCTACCTGTTTGCCCCGCCGCGCCATCCGCGCGGCCTCCGAGGCGGTCAGCAGGATCCGCACCTGGGCGTCCGGGGCCACGACCGTGGTGATGTCCCGGCCCTCGGCCACAATCCGGTACCCGCTGTCCCGGATGATGTCCTGCTGCATGCGCACCAGGACCTCGCGGGCGGGGATGGTCGTGGAGACCGCAGAGACGTGGTCCGTGACCCGGTTACCGCGGATCGCCGTGCGCACGTTCTGCCCGGCCACCGTGATCCGCTCCTCGTGGGGATCGGTGCCCATCTCCAGGGGGACGGTCTCGGTTGCGGCCGTGACGGCCTGCGGATCGGTGAGATCCACCCCGGATTCGAGGCACCACCAGGTCACCGCGCGGTACATGGCTCCCGTGTCCAGGTAGGCCAGGTCGAAGCGGCGGGCCACCTCCTTGGACACCGAGGACTTCCCGGAGCCCGAGGGCCCGTCGATCGCGACCACGAGTCGCGCGTTCGTGTCCCATGCGTTCATCACTGCACCACCTTCCAGCCGCGTTCCTGCAGCTCGTCCACGAGGCCTTCCCGGCGGTTGGGATCCACCGAGGCCACGACCAGGCCCACCGGTTGCCCGGGTGAGTGTTCCAGGCGCAGGTCCTCCAGATTGACCCCGATCTCCCCGATCTCCGTGAGCAACTTGGCAATGGTCCCAGGGGTGTCGTCCACGGCCACGGTGAAGGTCGCGAAGGCCCGCGGTGCCCCGCCGTGCTTGCCGGGGATCCGCGCCTGGCCCGCATTACCCTCGGCCATGAGTTGGGCAATGTCCAATCGCGCGCCGTCCGCCGCCGGGTCCTCCAGCGTGGCGATGAGCCGTTCGATGTCCTCGCGCACCTCGTACAGCGAGCGCACCACGGGCCGGGCGTTCGCGGAGAGGATCTGCACCCACAGACCGGGATCCGAGCCCGCGATCCGGGTGGTGTCCCGCAACCCCTGCCCCGCGAGGGACAGGTGGTGCAGCGGGGTGTCCTGCAACCGGGAGGCCAGCAGGGAGGACATCACCTGCGGCACGTGGGAGATCAGCGCGACGGTCTCGTCGTGTTCGGTGGGGTCCAACACCGTGATCGTGGCGCCGAGGTCCACCGCGAGGTTCTTCGCCGCCGTGATGGCGCCCGCACCGGTCTCAGGACCGGGGCAGATCACCCACGGCATGGATGTGAACAACTCCCCGCGCGCGGCCACGGGTCCGGATTTCTCCCGCCCGGTCATGGGGTGGGTCCCCACGTACCGGGTGAGGTCCGCACCGGACGCCGTGACGGCGGCCAGGATGGGGGCCTTGACGGAGGCGATGTCCAGCACCGTGGCACCCGGGTGATCGGTCAGTGCCTGCACCACGAGCTCGGCCACGACGTCCGGAGGGGCCGCGACCACCACGAGCACGGGCTCGGGCACGTCCCCGCCCGCGGCGCGCACGCTGCGCCCCGCGCCGATGTCCTGGGCCACGGCCTCCGTGGTGGGCGAGGAGTCCCGCAGGTACACGCTCACACCCAGGTGCCGCAGGCCCAGGCCGATGCTCGCCCCGAGCAGACCGGAACCGATGACCAGCACCGGTCCGGTCGTGGATGCTGTCACGGGAACCACGATCACATCCCCACGGACGCGAGGAGGTTGCCCACCTCGGTGTGCGAGAGCTTGCGCACGGTGCCCTGGCGCTGGTCCCCAATCGCAATGGGGCCCACGCGGGTGCGTGCGAGCTTCTCCACGGGGTGGTTCACGGCGTCGAACATGCGGCGCACGATCCGGTTGCGCCCGGAGTGCAGCACCACCTCGATGAGCACGTGCCCGGGGGTGGAGTCCACGAGGCGGAAGTCGTCCACCTTCGCATCGCCGTCCTCGAGCCGGATGCCCTGCTTCATCTGATTGCCCACGCCCTTCTCCACGGGCCCGTGCACCTGGACCAGGTACGTCTTGGGGACCTCGTAGGAGGGGTGGGTCAGGCGGTTGGTGAGCTCGCCGTCGTTGGTGAGCAGCAGCAGACCCTCGGTCTCCACGTCCAGGCGGCCCACGTGGAACACGCGTTCGTGCTTGCGCGGGTCCAGGAAGTCGCTCACGCAGCGCCGGCCGTCCGGGTCCTCCATGGTGGAGACCACACCGGCGGGCTTGTTGAACGCGTAGTAGACGAGCTTCTCGTCGGTCTGGATGCGCATCCCGTCCACGTGCACGGCCTGCAGCACAGGATCCACGCGCACGCCCAGCTCGGTGACGATCTCACCGTCCACGGACACGCGCCCGTCCTGGATCATCTCCTCGCACACGCGCCGGCTCGCCACGCCCGCCTGGGCCATGAGCTTCTGCAGCCGCACGCCGTTCTCGTCGTGCACCTCCAGCCGGTCCACGGGCGGGTTCTTGGGACGACGACGCCGGTGCGGGCCGTGCTCCTTGATCGCCGCCGCGCGGCGCTCGTACTTGTCCACGCCCGCGAACGCGCGGGGCTTCTGGGGTCCCTTGCGGGACGCCGCGGCCTTGGGCTTGCCCGCCGCCTTGCCGCGCCCGGCACCCGAGCCCTTGGAGTAGCCGCGCCCGGCTGCGTCGCCCGAGCGGGATCCGGAGGCCTTACCGGGACCCGAGCGGAAGCCGGCCTTGGGCCCGGATTTGGAGCCCTTGCCGCGACCCTGGGGGCCGCGGGCTCCCCCGCCGCGGGATGGGTTGTTGCGTGATTGTGCCATGCGTCGATCAGTCCTCTATGTCGTCAAGTTGGTCGGTTCCCGGCAGCAGGGGTGCGATGTCCGGGAGCTCGTCCAGCGAGCCGAGACCGAGTTTTTCCAGGAAGAGCGGGGTGGTGGAGTACAGGACGGAGCCCGTGGCCTCCTCGCGCTCGTGGGCCGTAAGCAGCCCGCGCTGCACCAGGGTGCGTACCACGCCGTCCACGTTCACGCCGCGGATCGCCGAGACGCGGGAACGGGAGACCGGTTGCAGGTAGGCCACCACGGCCAGGGTCTCCAGGGCGGCCTGCGACAACCGCGAGCTGCTGCCCTCCACCACGAAGTCCGTGACGAGCTGCGCATGCTTGCTGCGGGAGTAGATTCGCCACCCGCCGGCCACTTCGCGCAGTTCGAAACCACGCACGCGGGCGGCGGGCACGGCGTCGTCGCGGGAGGCCGACCGTCCATCATATCCGGCGGCGCCGTCCCGTGGTGAGTGCGCCGGGGTGTTTCCGATCACGCCGTCGTAGTCGGCCTTGAGGTGTTCCAAGGCGCTGCGTACCCGGTGCACGGGCTCGCCCGTGACGCGCGCGAACTCCTCGAGCTGCACGGGGGCCGCGGCCACCATGAGCACGGCCTCCAGGGCCGAATACAACTGCGCGTCGTCGAGCCCTGTGGGCTGTTCCGAGTCGTGGGTGTCGACGATGTCGACAATGGGGGGTCGTGCGGGGCTGGGTTCCGCCACGCGCTCATCATCTCCTTCGGTACGGTTCACACCGATCCTGTGCGGGAATCATTCTCCCAGGTTTTGCTCCCCGGCGCTCGCCGCCGGATCCGCCTCCGCGCCCGTGTACTCGCTGCTCAGGGACTCGGCGGTCCAGTCGTCGGAGCCGTCCCAGCGCACGAGCAGGGGTCCGAGCACCTCGTCCTGGCGCATGCGCACCACCCGGTCTCGGTACATCTCGAGCAGGGCCAGGAACCTCACGACGATCACGAGCGTGGACGTCGCGTCCGCGATCAGTGACCGGAACGTGTGTTCCTCGCCGTCCCGCAGCGCCTCGGCGATCGTCTCGGCCTCGTCCGCGACCCGTACCCGCGCGCCGTGGAGGTGAGCGACGTCGACCTCTTCCGGGACGTGCCGCTCCGAGTCCAGCGCCACGACGGCCAGGTGCGCGAGCTGATCGGGTGTGAGCGTCCACATGAGCGGCGGCAGGGCCGTGACGACCGCGGGGTCCAGGTCCACGTGGCGCGGGATCCGCACGGACTCCGCGGCGAAGCGCGCGTTGAGCTGCCCCGCAACCTCCTTGAACGCCTTGTACTGCAGCAGGCGTGCGAACAGCAGGTCACGCGCTTCGAGCAGTTCGACGTCATACTCGTCCTCGACCTCGCCGCGCGGCAACAAGCGCGCCGCCTTGAGATCCAACAGGGTGGCCGCGACCACGAGGAACTCGCTCGCCTCGTCGAGCGCCTTGGGCGAGGCGATCTCCTGCAACTCTCGCACGTACTGGATGAACTCGTCCGTGACCGCGGACAGGGACACCTGGGTGATGTCCATCTCGTGCTTGGCGATCAGGGACAACAGGACGTCGAACGGACCCTGGAAGTTCTCGAGCGCCACGGTGAAACCCGCGGCCGCCCCGGACGGCGCGTCCGACGGCTCGCCGGAGGACCCACCCGACGCCGCATTCGCCTTGAGCTCGACGGTGCTCACGAGTGCGTGGGGATCACGGCGCCCCGCCGCGCGAGATCAGCTCGCGCGCGAGCTGACGGTAGGACTCGGCACCGGGGTGGTTGCTCGCGAAGTTGAGGATCGGCTCCGCGGCGACGGTGGCGTCCGGGAACTTCACGGTGCGCTTGATGACGGTGTCGAAGACCTTGTCCCCGAACGCGTCCACGATGCGCGCGATGACCTCGCGCGAGTGCAGGGTGCGGGAGTCGAACATGGTGGCCAGCACGCCGTCGATCTGCAGCTTGGGGTTGATCCGCTCCTGGACCTTGGAGATCGAATCCACGAGCAGTGCGACCGCGCGCAGCGCGAAGAACTCGCAGATCAGCGGGATGATCACGCCGTGGGAGGCCGTGAGCGCGTTGACCGTGAGCAGCCCCAGGGACGGCTGGCAGTCGATCAGGATGACGTCGTAGTAGTCCTCGACCTTACGCAGCGCGGACGCGAGCACCTGCTCGCGGGCCACCTCGGTCACGAGCTGGACCTCCGCGGCGGAGAGGTCGATGTTGGCGGGCAACAGGTCCACGTTCTCCACATGGGTCTGCTGCACCACGTCCCACACGTCCACGGAACGGTCCATCATGACGTTGTAGATGGTCAGGTCCAGCTCGTGGGGGTTGGACCCGAAGCCCGCGGACAGCGCGCCCTGCGGGTCGAAGTCCACGAGCAGCACCTTGCGCCCCAGCTCGGCGAGCGCGGCCCCCAGGTTGATCGTGGACGTGGTCTTACCCACCCCGCCCTTCTGGTTGACCATCGCGATGATGCGGGCGGGGCCGTGTTCCGTGAGCTCGGGCGGGTCCGGGAAGGTCCGCACGGGGCGGCCGGTGGGGCCTACGGCGTCCGACGCCGGGTTCTGCTGGGGCGTCTCATCACTGGCGTTGCTCACGTGCGACAGCCTTCCTTCCTGGGCGTCCGTTCAAGTCTCAACGCCCTACCCTACCGCCCGGGGGTGCACCCGGCCGGTACCAGCTGCGCTCCCCCGCACGAACGTGGACATGCACCGGGCCCCACCGCGGTGACGGCGGGGCCCGGTGCGGGGGCTCGGCGGCGTGACCTGGGGAGTCAGTGCTCCCTCGGGGTCACGGGCCGGGATTCCGGATGTCCCTCCAGGGCCTGCTCCGGGGCGGTCGGGGAGCCGTGCGGGTCCACCGTGAGGGATTCCTCGTCGAAGGGCTCGGCACCCGAGAGCACCCGGCGCACCCGGTCCTTGTCCACCTGCTTGACCCACGTGCCCAGCACCAGGGTGGCCACCGCGTTACCGGAGAAGTTGGTCAGGGCGCGGGCCTCGGACATGAAGCGGTCGATCCCCACGATCAACCCCACGCCGTCCACGAGGTCCGGGCGGTGGGACTGCAGGCCGGCGGCCAGTGTGGCGATGCCCGCGCCGGAGACACCGGCCGCACCCTTGGACGCGATGATCATGAACAGCAGCAGCGTGATCTGCTCCCCCAGCGCCAGCGGCTTGCCCATGGCGTCCGCGACGAACAGCGCGCCCATGGTCAGGTAGATCGCGGTGCCGTCCAGGTTGAACGAGTAACCCGTGGGCACCACCACACCCACGACCGGCTTGGACACACCCAGGTGCTCCATCTTGGCGATCAACCGCGGCAGGGCCGCCTCGGAGGAGGACGTGGAGAAGATCAGCAGGTACTCGCGGGCCAGGTACCTCATGAGCGAGAAGATGTTGACCCCGGAGACGAGCTTGAGGATCAACCCCAGGACCACCACGATGAACAAGATGCACGTGACGTAGAACGCGAGCATGAGCCCAATCATGGACACGATGGCTTTCATGCCGGTGGCACCGACCACCGCGGCGATCGCCCCGAGCGCACCGATGGGTGCGAGCCACATGACCATCATGAGCAGCCGGAACACGACCGCCTGGATGTAGGTCACGGCCTTGAGCACGGGCTTGCCGGACTCCCCCATGGCCTGCAGTGCGAAGCCCACGAGCAGCGCGACCAGCAGGGTCTGCAGGATGTTCCCGGAGGTCAGGGCGGAGAACAGCGTGGTGGGGACGATGCCCAGCACGAAGCCCACGGCACCGCCCTCGGCCGAGTGGTCTCCCCCGGAGGCCAGCCCCGAGGAGTCGTAGTGCGCGTTGGCCAGGTCCAGTCCGGATCCGGGCTGGACGATGTTGCCGACCACCAGACCGATCGCGAGCGCGAACGTGGACATCACGATGAAGTAGGTCAGGGCGAGCCCACCCACCTTGCCCACCGTGGCGGCGTGGGCGATGGACCCCACCCCGAGCACGATCGTGCAGAAGATCACTGGCGCGATCATCATCTTAATCAGGGCGATGAACCCCGTGCCGAGCGGCTTCAGCGCCACACCGACGTCCGGGAACAACAACCCGATCAGCGCGCCGAGCACCACGCCGGCGATCACGAAGATGTAGAGGTAGTGGGTGCGGTCCTTCTTCCCTGGACCGGCGCCCGCGGCGCGGGCTCCCCCGGGGGCGCTGCCCCGGACGCGCGTGTCTGACATGGTGTCTCCTGACGGATCGGAGGTGGTTCGGTGGTGGAATGGTGATCAGCCTCACGCACCATCCGCGTCCGCGTCGCGTTGTGGTCATATCGTTCATGACCGGGATCACAGTGCCCGCCGCGGACCTCCCGCTGCCCGCCTGTACGACCCGCACCATTCGCTCGGAGCCGCCATGTCCCTCGCCCGCCGTTTCCTCGCCCTGCAGTTGGGGCTCGTGGTGGTCATCTCGCTCGTGGTGGCCGGTGTGATGGTGTGGCAGACCCACACCCGGGTCACGGAGCAGGCCCAGGCGGTCACGCGGGTGGCCACGGGAACACTCGTGGACGATCCGTTCGTGCGCGACGTACTGCTCTCCTCCGACCCCCACCCGAGGCTGCAGGAGTTGACGAGCACCCTCGAACGGGATACCGCGGTGGACTTCATCACGATCATGACCCCGGACGGCACCCGGATCACCCACCACGACGAGGGCCTCGTGGGTCAGCAGTACCTGGGCGACCGTTCGCAGGCGCTACGCGGCGAGGTGCACACCGCGACCGAGGTGGGTCGGCTGGGTCCCTCCGTGCGCACGATCGCGCCCGTGCGGGACCGGGACGGGACCATCATCGGACTCGTGTCCTCGGGGGTGCTCGTGAACCGGATCGCCGCGGAGAGCCGCCACGAGCTGCCAGGACTCGCCCTGATCGTGGGTGCGCTGCTCGCGGCGGCCTCGGTGGTCTGCGTTCTGGTGGCGCGCTACCTCAACCGCGTCACGGACGGGCGCTCCCCCGAATCCCTCGTGCGCGGTCTCGCGCTCAACCGCGCGGTGCTGTCCCGCGCACGGGAGGGGCTCGTGCTGCTGGACCCCGCCGACCGCCCGGTGCTGAGCAACACGCGCGCCGGTGAGCTGCTCGGCGTCACCCCCGGCGAGCAGCGCGGCTCCTCGCCGGAGGACGCCCGCTTCGAGCCGTACGACAACGCCCGCTCCGGCCCCGGGAGCCCACGACGCGGTCGCGGTCTCTCGGGTTCACGCGGGATCGCCCGACGACGACGCCGCCCCGCCGCCGAGCCCGTGCCCCCGGCCGTGGCCGAGCTGCTCGCCCGGGCGGACACGTTCACGGACGAACGCTGCACCGTGGCAGGACGCACCCTGGTGGCCTCGTGCACCCGGGTCTCGGAGGACTCCGGGCTGCGTGTGCTGATGGTCCAGGACCAGACGGAGCTGAGCAGGATGTCCGGCGAGCTGGACACCGTGCGCACGATGGCCGCCGGGCTGCGCGCCCAGACCCACGAGCACGCCAACCGGATGCACACCGTGGTCTCGCTGCTCGAACTCGAGCGCTACCCGCAGGCCCGAGACTTCGCGGCCTCGACCCTCGAGGGGTCAGTGCGATTAGGTGTGACCGCCCGGGAGATTGAGGACCCGTATGTCGCGGCGTTGCTCGCGGGTAAGACCGCCACGGCCCACGAACGCGGCGTGGAACTCGTGGTCGTGACCCACGAGCGGGTGCCACCGCTCGCCGTGGACCCCTCCGAGCTCGTGAGCGTCCTCGGCAACCTCGTCGACAATGCCGTGGATGCGGTCAGCGATGTCGAACGGGACGAACGTCCGGACGACGAACCGCCCACCGTGGAGGTGGAACTCGTCCCGTCCCGAGACGGGCGGTTCGTGCACCTCACGGTCGCCGACAACGGGCCCGGCATCCGACCGGACGTGCGGGCGCGGCTCTTCGACCCCGGGGTCACCACCAAGCCCGCCACGGACGCGCCCCGCGGGGTGGGCCTGGACGTCGTGCGCCGGGTGGTGGAGGGCTGGGGTACCGAACTCACGGTGTCCCACGAGGCGGGCGCCGTGTTCTCGGTGGACATCCCCGCGCAGCACCCCGCCCTCGATCGGAAGGAGAACCGATGATCCGCGTGCTCGTGGTGGACGACGAAGCCCTGACGGCGTCCGCGCACGCCGAGTACGTGGCCCGCTGCGCGGGATTCGAGGTGGCAGGGGTCGCGCGCAACGGCACGGCGGCCGTGCGCGCGGTGCGGGAGCGGGCGGCGTCGTCGGCCCCGGTGGACCTCGTCCTGCTGGACCTCACGCTCCCGGACATCTCCGGGCTCGAGGTGGCCCGGGCCCTGCGAGCACAGCGCGCGGCCGTGGACCTGCTGATCGTCACCGCACACCGGGACGTGGCCACGGTGCGGGACGCCACCGCGGTGGGGGTGGTGGGCTACCTCGTGAAACCGTTCACCTTCGACGAGCTGCGGCGCAAGCTCGAGGCCTACGCCGCCTACCACCGGGTGCTCGCGGCGGCCACGCCGGACGACGCCGCGATCGAGCAAGCGGAGCTCGACCGGATCTTCGCCGCCCTGGTTGCTCGCCCCGCTCCCGCGCCGCCCAAGGGTCTCGCTCCCGACACCCTCGAAGCGGTCGCGGGATTCCTGCGGGAGGCCTCCGACTACCACTCCGCGGGTGAGCTCGCCCGTGAACTGGGGTTGTCCCGTGTCACGGCACGGCGCTACCTCGAGCACCTGTGCGCGGCGGGGTCCGTGGAGCGGCGGGCGCGACACGGCACCCCCGGGCGCCCCGAACTGGAATACGGGTGGCGCCGCTGAACCCAGCGGCGCCACCCGTCACGTGGTCGATCGGTCGTGGGGGGACTACTCGGAGGTCACGGCGCTGCTTTCCGCGCGGGCACGACGGCGCTCCCGGCGCCGTCGTGCGAGCGGGACGTGGACCCTGGCCACGAGCCCGCGGTGCGCGCGGTGCCTCAGCATCTTCAGGGGCCCCGGTGCGGGTACGGCGCGCGTAGAACGCGGCCACCAACCCGAGCACGCCGAAGGCCCCCATGGACGAGGTCCCGTAACGGGACAGGGAGCTCGTGGTTTCCGCCCACAGGGTGCGGCACGCGATGTCCAGGGGCAGGCCCACCAGGAACCCCAAGGCGCCCACGAGGAACAGGCCCAGACCCATCGTGAACATGATGGGGATCTCGAAGCGCACGGCCACGAAGGTCTCCAGGCCTTCCGCGACCATCCCCCGTACGACTCGGTGTTGCGCAGCCCACCGCCGCCGTTGCCGACGGCGCCCAGGAACTGCTGGACCTCCTCCGGGGAGAGCCCGTGCTGAATGGCGAGCGCCTGCACCTGCTCGGGAGAGGCAGCGGAGGGTAAGCGTTCGAGGTCCGCGAAGAACTGCTGGGAGATCTCCTGGGACCCGGAGGCTCCGTCCGCGGGAGCGCCCTCCATCAGGGCGCCCTTCATGGGCACGCCGCTCAGGGGCGCGGTGGCCCCGTTGACCGGGGCGGGTGCGTTGCCTTTCGCGGCGGCGTCGCTGGCGCCAATGGACGAACGGCTCGAGGACTGGCCGGGCAGCAGGGTGAGCACCGTGATCAGCACGGCGTGCAGCGCCAGGCCGATCCAGAGCCAGATCTTCTGGGCCTGGGGACTCGTGGCCAGCACCGCCGCGACCACCAGGGCCGCGAGACTGCTTACGGACGAGCTCGAGAAGAGTCAGATGTTGGTCAACAGGGTGCCCAGGATCGCCAGGCCGCGCAGGACGTCCAGGGCCACGAGCCGTCTGCTCATACTCAGGGCGAGGGCCTGGATCCCCGTCCACCGCACCTGCCGAGTCACCGGACGGCGGGTGGCAACACCCCGCGAGCGGTCCCTGACCGCGCGGGCGGGGAGTGTTTGTGCGGAGTCAGAGTGTCTACGCGACTGCCGAGTGCCCGCGCGGATCCTGTCGGCCCGCGCGAGCCGCTACCCCTGCTCGCGCGGTGCCAGCACGGCGTGCAGCGCCTCAAGTACGGAATCGTCCTCGATGGTCGAGGGCACCGTGTACTTCTCCCCGTCCGCCATCTGACGCATGGTCTTGCGCAGGATCTTCCCCGAGCGGGTCTTGGGCAGGGCGTCCACCACGGCCACGTCCTTGAAGTCCGCCACGGGCCCTATCTGCGAACGCACCATGCCCACGAGGTCCTCGCGCAACTTCTGGGGTTCGATGTCCGATCCGGTCTTGAGCACCACATACCCGCTGGGGCGCTGACCCTTGAGGGGATCGTTCACACCGATCACCGCGCACTCGGCCACGTCCGGGTGGGTCGCCACGACCTGCTCCATGTGCCCCGTGGACAACCGGTGCCCGGAGACGTTGATGACGTCGTCGGTGCGGCCCATCACGAACACGTACCCGTTCTCATCGATGTAGCCCGAGTCCCCCGTGGCGTAGTATCCCGGGAACGCCGAGAGGTAGGAGGACACGAACCGCTCGTCGTTGCGCCACAGGGTCACCAGAGTGCCCGGCGGCAGGGGCAGCCGCACCGCGATGTTGCCCTCTTCCCCCGGACCCAGCGGCTCACCCACGGGGTCGAGGATCTCCACGTTGAACCCGGGCACGGGGACCGTGGGCGAGCCCGACACTATTGGCAGCTTCTCGATCCCGAAGGGGTTGGCGCAGATGGCCCACCCGGTCTCGGTCTGCCACCAGTGGTCCACCACGGGCACCCCGAGCACGTCCGAGGACCAGCGGTGGGTCTCCGGGTCCAGTCGCTCACCGGCCACGAACAGCGCCTGCAGCGAGGAGATGTCGTATTCGCGCACGAGGTCCCCCTGCGGATCGGCCTTGCGGATCGCGCGCAGCGCCGTGGGGGCGGTGAACAGCACCTTGACCCCATGCTCGGCCACGCGCTTCCAGAAGGCCCCGGCGTCCGGGGTGCCCACGGGCTTGCCCTCGTAGACCACGGTGGTCGCGCCGGCCAATAGGGGCCCGTAGACGATGTAGGAGTGGCCCACGACCCATCCCACGTCCGAGGCGGTCCACATCACGTCCCCGGCGCCGATGTCGTAGATGTTGCGCATGGACCAGCTCAGGGCCACCGCATGCCCGCCGTTGTCCCGCACCACGCCCTTGGGGGTGCCCGTGGTGCCGGAGGTGTAGAGGATGTAGAGCGGGTCGGTGGCCTTGACCGTCACGGGCTCCGCTGGCGTCACGCCGTCCTGCGCCTCGGTCCACGACAGCCACGCGGGCCCGCCGTCGCCGGCCCGCTCGCGCGCCTGGGCCACGGTCGTGACGAAACCGTCCCGTTCGTGCACGAGCACCGCCGACGGCGCGTGGTCGCTCAACTGCAGGGCCTCCTCGATCGCGGGCAGGTACTCGATCCGGCGCTTGGGCTCCACGCCACCGGACGCGGTGACGACGACCACCGGGGCGGAGTCGTCCATCCGGCTCGCCAGTTCCTTGGGGGCGAAACCCCCGAACACGACGGAGTGCACCGCACCCAGTCGCGCGCACGCGAGCATCGCGATCAGGGACTCCGCGATCATGGGCATGTAGAGCAGTACCCGGTCCCCCTTGGCCACACCCTGGGCGGCGAGCGCACCGGCGAAGCGGGCCACGCGCTCCTGCAACTGCGCGTACGTGATGTGTTCCTGGGTGTCCAGCACGGCGGAGTCGTAGATCAATGCTGTGCGTTCCCCGTGCCCCGCGGCCACGTGACGGTCCACGGCGTTGACGCACGTGTTGAGCTCTCCGTCCGGGAACCACCGGTAGAGGGGTGCGTCGGAGTCGTCGAGTGCGCGGGTGGGTGGGCTCACCCAGTCCACGGCGTCGGCGGCGTCGAGCCAGAACCGCTCGGGGTCCTCCACGCTGGAACGGTAGACGGATGCGTACGTGGCCTCGGACATGGCTTCCTCCGCGGGTGGTCGTGGTGAGGATCGGTGCCACCAGGATAGTGTCCCTGATCACACAAAACAAGAGCTTTGTATACACACGACGCGTAACCTCCTATTAGTTCGGGAAAACTCTTGGATCATGACGGGCTCGTGTATACACTGAAGGAAATTTCGATCTTCAGGAGGAGCCATGCGAGCGGGTGAGCGTGCCTACCGCGAACTGCGCGCGGACATCGTGTCGTGGCGCCTGGTCCCCGGGCAGGTCCTGGGCGAAGTGGACCTCTCCGAACGGCTCGGCATCTCCCGCACCCCCGTGCGCGAAGCGCTGTCCCGGCTCACCGCGGACGGGCTCACCGAGCCGCACAACGGCCGCGGCGTCGTCGTCAGCGCCCTATCCGCGGACGACGTGCGCGCCCTCTACGAACTGCGCGACACGCTCGACTGCCGGGCCGCCGAACTCGCCGCCCAGCGCGGCGACCCCGAGACGTTCCGAGCGCTCGCGGACGAACTGTCCCACGCAGCGGAGCGGCTCTCGGACGACCCCGACCACCCTGCGTACTACGAGCTCGTGGACCGCATGGACGAACAGATCGACGCCGCCGCGGGCAACCCCTACCTGCAACAGGCTCTTGAGAACGTGCGTCTGCACCTCGCCCGCGTGCGCCGGCTCGCCACCTCCGATCCGCAGCGGCTGGCCGCCGCGGCCGCCGAACACGAGGCGATCGCCCGCGCGATCGCGCACGGGGACGCACCCCTGGCCGTCGCGACCACGCGCGTGCACCTGAAGAACGCCCTGAGCAAGGCCCTCGGCTCACCCGCGCTCGCCGTGGCCCGCCCGGAGGCCTCCTGACCGGGGCGTACGCCCCACGTACCATCCGCAAACCCGCGGAGACATCCCAGAGACACCCCGCAGCGAAAGGAACGCCCGTGACCGTCGAACACACCGTGCGCACGTACTCGTCCAAGGAGGAACTGCCCCGCGAGGAGCAGCTCGCCCACAAGCTCGCGAGCGTCGCGACCGACCCGGTGGCCGTGGAGCCCGAGGTCGTGGACATGGTCATCAACCGGATCATCGACAACGCGTCCGTGGCCGTGGCCTCCCTCAACCGCGGGCCCATCGTCTCCGCGCGCTCGCAGGCCCTGTGCCACCGGGTCGTCGATGGCGGTGGCTTCTCGGGCACCGGCGCGCTGCTCTACGGCGCCCCGGACGACGACGCCGCGGTCTCCCCCGAGTGGGCCGCGTGGGCCAACGGCGTGGCCGTGCGCGAGCTGGACTACCACGACACGTTCCTGGCCGCGGAGTACTCCCACCCCGGGGACAACATCCCGCCCATCCTGGCCGTCGCGCAGCACGTGGGCAGCACGGGCGAGGACCTCGTGCGCGCGATCGCCACCGGGTACGAGATCCAGGTGGACCTGGTCAAGGGCATGTGCCTGCACGAGCACAAGATCGACCACATTGCGCACATCGGTCCGTCCGCCGCCGCGGGCATCGGCACGCTGCTCGGCCTGAACACCGAGACCATCTTCCAGGCGATCGGTCAGGCACTGCACACGACCACCCAGACCCGGCAGTCCCGCAAGGGCGAGATCTCCACGTGGAAGGCCCACGCGCCCGCGTTCGCCGGGAAGATGGCGGTCGAGGCCGTGGACCGCGCAATGCGCGGGCAGACGTCCCCGACCCCCATCTACGAGGGCGAGGACGGCGTGATCGCGTGGCTGCTCTCGGGCCCGGAGGCCCGCTACACGGTGCCCCTGCCGGCCCCGGGTGAGCCCAAGCGCGCGATCCTGGACACGTACACCAAGGAGCACTCGGCGGAGTACCAGGCCCAGGCGTGGATCGACCTGGCGCGCAAGCTGCACCGCGAGCACCCGGAGGTCACCGACCCCGCCAACGTGGCCTCGGTGCTCATCAAGTCCTCGCACCACACCCACTACGTGATCGGTTCCGGGGCCAACGACCCCCAGAAGTACGATCCCACGGCGTCGCGTGAGACCCTTGACCACTCGATCCCGTACATCTTCACCGTGGCCCTGCAGGACGGCGCGTGGCACCACGTGGACTCCTACGCCCCCGAGCGTGCGGCCCGCCAGGACACCGTGGAGCTGTGGCACAAGGTCACCACGCAGGAGGACCCGGAGTGGACCCGCCGGTACCACTCCCTGGACATCTCCGAAAAGGCGTTCGGCGGTTCCGTGGAGATCACCCTCACGGACGGCACCGTGATCACGGACCAGATCGCCGTGGCGGACGCCCACCCGCTCGGTGCCCGCCCGTTCGCGCGGGAACAGTACATCACCAAGTTCCGCACCCTGGCCGAGGGCATCGTGGCCCCGGAGGAGATCGAGCGGTTCCTGGACGCGGTCCAGCGCATCCCCGAACTGGGTGCCGGGGAGCTCGGGCAGCTGAACATCACGGCCGCCGTGGAGCTGGAGACCTCAGCGAAGGGAATCTTCTGATCATGCTGTACACCACCGTGACCCCCGCCGAGAAGCGCGAACGGTTCCGCGAACTGCTCGCGGCCCCGGAGATCGCCCGTTTCCCCGGAGCGTTCACGCCCCTGTCCACCAAGCTCATCCAAGAGCAGGGCTTCGAGGGCGTCTACATCTCCGGCGGCGTGCTCGCCAACGAACTGGGCCTGCCGGACATCGGTCTCACGACCCTGACCGAGGTGGCCACGCGCGCCGGTCAGATCGCGCGCAGCACGGACCTGCCGTGCCTCGTGGACGCGGACACCGGATTCGGTGAGCCCATGAACGTTGCCCGCACCGTCCAGGAACTCGAGGACGCCGGCCTGGCCGGCTGCCACATCGAGGACCAGTTCAATCCCAAGCGCTGCGGCCACCTGGACGGGAAGAACGTGGTGGACACCGCCACGGCCACCAAGCGGATCAAGGCCGCCGTGGAAGCCCGCCGGGACCCGAACTTCGTGGTCATGGCCCGCACGGACCTGCGCGGTGTGGACGGACTGGATGCCGCGATCGACCGGGCCAAGGCCCTCGCCGACGCCGGCGCGGACGTGATCTTCCCCGAGGCCATGGCGGACCTCTCGGAGTTCGAGCGCATGGCTGAGGCCCTGGACGTGCCGATCTTGGCCAACATGACCGAATTCGGCAAGTCCCAGCTGTTCACCACGCAGCAACTGCACGGTGCAGAGGTGTCCATGATCATCTACCCCGTGTCCCTGCAGCGCCAGGCCCTCGGCGCCATGGAACGCCTGCTCACCACCATCCGGGAGGACGGCACCCAGCAGGCGCAGGTAGAGAACATGCTCACCCGTAAGCGGCTGTACGAACTCGTGGACTACAACGGGTACAACCAGTTCGATTCCGGGGTGTTCAATTTCGAGGTCCCCGAGACCCCGGACGCCTGAACCCCTCTGTTCCCACCACGCCAAGTGTGGTGTGGTGGGAACACTCAGTCCGTGCACGAGCCCGATCGTCGAAGGAGATCACCGTGGCCGATACCGAGATCCACAAAGGACTCGCCGGGGTGGTGGCTGACACCACCGCCGTGTCCAAGGTCAATGCAGAGACCAACTCGCTGCTCTACCGGGGCTACCCGGTGCAGGAACTCGCGCAGAACTGTTCCGCGGAACAGGTGGCGCTGCTTTTGTGGAACGGCGAGCTGCCGTCCGAGGACGAGCTCACCGCGTTCCAAAAGCTCGAGCGTTCCCACCGCGCGCTGACGCCCGAGCTCAAGCGCGTCATCGACGAGCTGCCCACCACGTGCCACCCCATGGACGTGTGCCGCACCGCCGCCTCGGTGATCGGCGCGCAGCACCCGCAGGCAGAGGACAACTCCCCCGAGGCGGAGCTGCGCAAGGCCCAGGAACTGTTCGCCGTCATGCCCGCCGTGGTGTGCTACGACCAGCGCCGCCGTCACGGCCAGGACCTCGTGGATCCCCGCGAGGACCTCGATTACTCCCAGAACTTCCTGTGGATGGCCTTCGGCGAGGAACCCGCCCCGGAGGTCGTGGACGCGTTCCGGGTGTCGATCATCCTGTACGCGGAACACTCGTTCAACGCTTCCACTTTCACGGCGCGCGTGATCACCTCCACGCTCGCGGACCTGCACTCGGCAGTGACCGGGGCCATCGGCGCCCTCAAGGGCCCCCTGCACGGCGGTGCCAACGAGGCCGTGATGCACACGTTCGAGGAGCTCGGGATCCGCAAGGACGAATCCGCCGAGGAAGCGGAGAAGCGCGCCAAGGAGTGGATGGACCAGGCGCTCGCGGAGAAGAAGAAGGTCATGGGCTTCGGCCACCGCGTGTACAAGCACGGTGACTCGCGCGTGCCCACCATGCAGGACGCCCTGTTCCGCATGCTCGAGCACTACGACCGGCCCGAGGTCCTTGGGCTCTACAACGGTCTGGCCAAGTCCATGGACGAGGCCAAATCCATCAAGCCCAACCTGGACTACCCCGCGGGCCCCACGTACTGGCTCATGGGGTTCGATATCCCCGCGTTCACGCCCATCTTCGTGGCCGCGCGGATCGTGGGCTGGACCGCGCACATCATGGAGCAGCGCGCAAACAACTCGCTGATCCGCCCGCTCTCGGACTACAGCGGTCCGGACGAGCGTCACCTGTCCTGAGTTTGGGACACCACGACGGCCCGCCGCCCCTTCACACGTGAGAGGTGGCGGGCCGTCGTCAGTACTTCGGGGCCCGCGGCAGACCCATGTAGGACTCCACCGTCGCGGACCCGCTGTTCTTCACACTCGTGGCCGTGGCGGTGCCCACGTAGCGCAGGTGCCACGGTTCGTAGGCGTACCCGGTGGTTGCGGTGTGCCCGTTGGGGTAGCGCACCACGAACCCGTAGGTGTGCCCGTTCGCGGCGATCCACTTCCCCTGTGGGGTATTGCCGAAGCACGGGAGCAGACCGCAGGTGGCCCCGGGGGCGCCCACGTCGATCGCGAGGCCGGTCTGATGTTCGGAGTGACCGGCCCGCGCGGAAATGGTGTCGGCGGTGGCCTGTCCGTACAGGGCCGTGTACTCGCGGTAGAGGCGCGCTTGGGTGCCGTAGTCGCGGTACCCGCTCACCGGGACCAGCGTGACCCCCTGTGCGGCCGCGGCACGGCTCATGCGCTGGTAGGCTGCTGCGGCGTCGTCCCGTAGCAGGACTCCCCCGCCCACCGAACGTAACGGAGCCGGGGCGTAGGTGCGCGGGGACAGCGGGCGTTTCTTGTTCACGACCACGGACACGCTGCGGGCATCGTCGATGTCCCGGTACACCCGCGCTCCTCCCTGGGCGGTCCAGGTGATGCGGCCGCGCTGGTAGCGGACCTCGCACGTGCCACCCGTGCAGATCTCACGCGTCACGGGGTACCCCAGGGCCCCGTGCTCGGAGCCCTCCGCGCGCCACTTCGCCAGGATCCCGCCGCGCTGGGCACGCGCACCGGTCGTGGACGTCCAGTGGATCGTGCCCTTCTGGTACTGCCGATAGCAGCCGCGGTCCCGCAGGCCACAGCGTTCGGCGGACGTGGGCTTGCCCAACCATGCGCCGGGATTCGGCAGGGCGCGGTACTCGTTGTCGATCCCCGCCCCGGCGTGGGCCGGTACCATGCCGCCCACGAGCAGCAGCGCGGCCAACAGGGCGGTGAGCAGGGCCGGACGACGCATGACGGTTCGCATGAGGCCACGATAGATGCTGCGCGTGACGCGCGGTCGGCCTATGGGCGAACAGCCGACGACGCCGCTCCCCGCCCTTCGCGGGCCCGGCGCCCACGCGCGGGAGGTCCCGGGCTCCGGGCGGTGCGGCGGGCGACGTCGCCGGCTCGGTGTGCGGGCGGAACGTCACCCACTCCGTGTGCTGCGGCTCCCGACGTGGTCGGCTCAGTGCGCGGCCCCGACGCTGCCGGCTCAGCGCGCTCGCGGGTGGGACGTCGCGTAGACCTCGCGCAGGGACTCCACGGACACGCGCGTGTAGATCTGGGTCGTGGCCAGGGAGGCGTGACCCAGCAGTTCCTGCACGACCCGCAGGTCCGCGCCGCCCTCGAGCAGGTGCGTGGCGAACGAGTGGCGCAGCGTGTGCGGCGTGATCCGCTCCTCCTGGTGGATCGTGCGCGCGGCGTCCTTGACCATGTTCCACGCCGTCTGCCGCGAGATCCGCGTGCCGCGAGCATTGAGGAACACCGCCGGGCTCCCCCGACCGTGCCGCGCCAACTCGGGGCGGGCCCGGACAAGGTAGCGGTCCAGGGCCGCCACGGCGAACGATCCCACGGGCACGAGCCGTTGCTTGGCACCCTTGCCCGTCACACGGATCAGGGCGAGGTCCTCGTCGTGCAGACCGGCGAGGTCGTCCACGTCCAGTGCGACGGCCTCGGAGATACGCGCACCCGTGGCGTACAGCAGTTCGAGGAACGCCCGGGCTCGCAGTCCCGCGGGTGTATCCGGGTCCGGGGCGGCCAGGAGGTTCTCGACCTCCGTGACGCCGATGGCCTTGGGCAGCCGCTGCGGCGGCATGGGCGGGCTCACGCGGGACGCGACGTCCGTGTCCACGCTCGACTCCGTGACCCAGAACGCGTGGGCCCCCCGCACCGCCGCGAGCACCCGCGCACTGCTGCGCGCGGACAGCGCCGGGTGGGCGGCGTCGCCCTCGCGGATGCTCCGCACGAACGCTCGCACGTGATCGGCCGTGATGTCCCTGGGCACACGCACGTGCGCGGCGGTCGCCGTGAGGTGCTGCAGGTAGCGCGCGAGGTCCCGGCGGTACGCACTCACGGTGTTCGCTGCGAGTCCGCGCTCGACCACGAGGTGGTCCAGGTAACGCGCCACGGCCCGCCGCAGTTCCGGTGCAGCCTCCGCCTCGGTCGTCGAGTCCGACGGCGCCGCACCCGCCCTCGGTCCCCCGTCCACGATCGGCAGCGGTTCGGTGATGGGACCGTGCGACTCGAGGGAGTCGTTCACCCCTCGTGCCGCGGCCGCGAGGTCCATTCGGCGTCCGGTGCGCGCAGCGTGGCCCAGTCCCGGGACCGCGCGATGTGCGTGGCGAGGATGCCGAGCGTGGCCGCAGGGGACGTGATCCGCCCGGCCATGACCGCGGCCACGGCGTCGTCGAGGTCCGCGAAACCAGCCACGATCTCCGCCTCCTCGCCCTCGCGTTCGAACCGCTCGGACTCGGGGACCTCGCTCAGGTCACGGGCCAAGAAGATCCGGTTGGCCTCCGCCGAGGAGCCTGGCGAGTTGTCGAAGTCCGCGAGCGTGTGCCAGGTCCGGGCCGTGAGATCCGCTTCCTCGCCCAGCTCGCGCTGGGCCGCCTGCAGCGCGGGTTCCCCGGACACATCGAGCAGCCCCGCCGGGATCTCCCACATCCGCTTGCGCACGGGGTGGCGGTACTGGTTGATGAGCAGGATCCGTTCCTTCTCGTCCAGCACGACCACGGACACCGCCCCCGGGTGCGTGATGAACTCCCGGGTCAGCGGTTCCTCCTGGCCCGCCATCCGGAAGGACTCACTGCACACGTCCCAGATGGCACCGTCGTAGACGGTCCGCGAATCCATGACGGTGTGCGGATCCGGGCGATCCGTCAGCTGCTCGGCGGTGATGCTCGTGTACTCCACGGCTCAGCCCTTGGCCTGGACGCCCCGGCGCTCGAGAGCGGCCTTGACGAGACCGTCGAACAGCGGATGCGGACGGGTCGGGCGAGAGGCCAGCTCGGGGTGTGCCTGCGTGGCCACGTAGTAGGGGTGCTCCTCACGGGGCAGCTCCACGAATTCCACGAGCGTGCCCTCCGGGGACGTGCCCGAGATCCGCAGCCCGGCCTCCGAGAGGGCGTCGCGGTACGCGTTGTTGACCTCGTAACGGTGGCGGTGACGCTCGGAGACCTCCGTGGCACCGTAGGCCTCGGCCACCACGGAACCCTCGGCCAGCGCGGCGGGGTACAGGCCCAGACGCATGGTGCCGCCCAGGTCACCGGCGCCCTCCACGAACTGCTTCTGCTCCTCCATGGTCGCGATCACGGGAGTGTCCGTGTCCGGGTCGAACTCGGTGGAGGAGGCGTTGGGCAGGCCCACGACGTCGCGCGCGTACTCGATGACCATGCACTGCAACCCGAGGCACAGCCCCAGGGTGGGCACCTTGTGCTCACGGGACCAGCGCAGGGCGCCGAGCTTGCCCTCGAGCCCACGGATGCCGAAGCCCCCGGGGATCAGGACGGCGTCCACGTCACCGAGTTCGCGCTGGGCGCCCTCTGGGGTGTCGCACAGGTCGGAGGCGACCCACTTGATGTGCACGCGGGCGTTGTTCGCGAATCCACCGGCCCGTAGCGCCTCGGACACGGACAGGTACGCGTCCGGGAGGTCGATGTACTTGCCCACGAGCGCGACCGTCACGTGGTGCTCGGGCTCGTGCACCGCGGTGAGCAGCCGGGACCACTGTCGTAGATCGGCGTCCTGGTAGTCCAGACCCAGGTAGTCCAGGATGTAGGTGTCCAGACCCTGGCTGTGCAGGGTGTTGGGAATGTCGTAGATGCTGGGGGCGTCCGCGCACGAGATCACGGCGTCCAGGTCCACGTCGCACGCGGCACCGATCTTGCGCAGCATCGCGTCCGGGACGTCCCGGTCGCAGCGCAGCACGAGGGCGTCGGGCTGGATGCCCAGACCGCGCAGCGAGGCCACGGAGTGCTGGGTGGGCTTGGTCTTGAGCTCACCGGACGGGCCGATGAACGGGATCAGGGACACGTGCAGGTAGAACACATTGCGCCGACCCACGTCCTGGCGCACCTGGCGCGCGGCCTCGATGAAGGGCTGGGACTCGATGTCACCGACCGTGCCGCCGATCTCGGTGATGATGATGTCCGGGGCGTTCTCGTCCTCGGCGCGGCGGCGCATCCGGCGCTTGAGCTCGTCCGTGATGTGCGGGATGACCTGCACGGTGTCACCCAGGTACTCGCCGCGGCGTTCCTTGGCGATCACCGTGGAGTACACCTGACCGGTGGTCACGTTCGCGGAGGCGTCCAGGTTCTCGTCCAGGAAGCGCTCGTAGTGACCGATGTCCAGGTCCGTCTCGGCGCCGTCGTCCGTGACGAAGACCTCACCGTGCTGGAAGGGGTTCATGGTTCCGGGATCCACGTTGAGGTACGGATCCAATTTCTGCATGGTCACGGACAGGCCGCGCGAACGCAGAAGCATCCCGAGTGAGGACGCGGTGAGCCCCTTGCCGAGGGACGAGGCCACACCTCCCGTGACGAAGATCTGCCGGGTCACCTTGCCGTCGTTCTTTTCTGTGCCTGCCTCGTGGGCGGCGTCCTGAGCATTCACCACGGGATTCGAGCCTACCATTCGTGTCTCGTCGGGGCGTTGGGGGTCGTCGGTCATGCGGTAGCGTCCCGCATGAGTTCTCGCGCGTGTTCGCGGGCCGCACTGGAGTCCTCGTGGCCCGCGAGCATGCGGGCCAGCTCCACCACGCGTTCCTCGTCCGTGAGCACTTTCACGTCCGAGACGCTCGAGTCCGAGGACTTGGTCACCAGGATGTGCTGATCCGCGAACGCAGCGACCTGGGGAAGGTGGGTCACCACGAGCACCTGCACGTTCTTGGCGAGCATCTTCAGCCGCCGGCCGATCTCTACGGCAGCCTTGCCGCCCACACCGGAATCGACTTCATCGAACACGAACGTAGGCACGGGGTCCACCTCGGAGAGCACCACCTCGAGCGCGAGCATGATGCGCGAGAGCTCACCACCGGAGGCACCCTTGCCGAGCGGGCGGGGTGTGGCCTGCGGGTGGGGCGCGAGCATGAACTCGATCGTGTCCCTGCCGTCGTCCGTGAAGCGCTCGGAGGGTTCCACCGCCACCACGAGGGACGCGTTGGGCATGGCCAGCGCGCTCAGTTCCTCGCTCACGGCGCCCGCGAGTTTCTTGGCGGCCACCCGTCGCAGCTCCAACAGCCTGGTCGCGTGCTTCACGAGGGCCGCATGCAGGCTCTCGCCCTCCGCGCGCAGTTGTTCCTCGCGTTGGGGGTCCACCACGAGCCCCTCGAGTCGGGTCCGGGCCTCGTCCGCCCAGGACAGCACTTCGTCGATGCTCGCACCGTACTTCTTGGTCAGCGCGCGCAGGGCACTGCGGCGGGCCTCGACCTCGGCGAGCCGCGCGGGGCCGTCCTCGTCCAGACCGCTCGCGTATCCCGAGAGGTCCGCGGCGACGTCGGCGGCGACCACGGTCAGCTCCCGCACCCGGGTGGCCAGGGCCACGAGTTCGGGGTCGGACTCCGCCACGAGGTCGATCGCCTGTTGCGCGTGGGACAGCAGGGCGACGGCGTTGAGGTCCGGTTCGTCGTCCGCGTCGGATCCGCTCAGGGCCCCGTGGGCGGACAATGCCGCACCCCGCAGGGCCTCGAGGTTAGTGAGCTTCTCGCTCTCCGCGTCCAACTGGGCGTCCTCGCCCGGAACGGGCTCCACGGCGTCGATCTCCTCGAGCGCGGTGGTCAACGCCTGGGCCTGCAGCGCTCGTTCGCGGGAGTTTTCCTTGGCCGCGCGCAACGTGGCCACGACCTCCCGGTAGCGCGCGAGTTTGCCGCGGTAGGTGGCGAGCTCCTCGGCAACGTCCGCGCCGGCGTAGTCGTCGAGCGCCGTTCGCTGGGCCGCCGGGGACTTCAGGCGTAGCTGGTCGGACTGCCCGTGGACGGCCACGAGGGTCTCACCGACGGCGCCGAGCGTGCCCACCGGTGCGGAACGGCCGCCCACATGGGCGCGACTGCGCCCCTCGGCCGAGACGGTGCGGGAGAGCAGGACCAGGGACTCCTCGGTGCCATTGACCGTCTCGCTGTCCACCGCACCACCGGATTCCTCCACGAGCGCCACAGCGGCGTGGTCCGACGGCACCCGCACGGTGGCTTCCGCTAGCGCCTTGGTGCTGCCCGAGCGCACGGACCCGGCGTCCGCGCGGTTGCCGAGCAGCATGCCGAGCGCGGTGACCACCATGGTCTTCCCCGCGCCGGTCTCACCCGAGAGGATCGACAACCCGGGGCCCAGGGGCAGGACGGCGTCCGTGATGACGCCGAGGTCGTGGATGTGGATCTCCTCGATCATGACCGGGAGGTCCCGTCCGGTCGGTCGCCGGTCCGCTCACCGGTCGAGGGGCCGCCATCGAGCCAGGGCGCGTCGTTGTGGTGCGGGATCTCCCGGCCCACGCTGAGCTTGAGTTGTTCCTCGTCCTGAGCGACCACCTTGGTGGTGGGCTGCACGACAGACAGGGCCGAGGTGAGGGCCTCGAGCTGTTCCTTGGGCATGGGGCCACGCCATCCGGCGATCGGCAGTTCGAACTTCTTGACGAGGCGTTCGGAGAACGGGGTCGCGTGCATGCGGGCCAGGTTCACGGACTTCTCGGACCGGCGCACCTCGATGCGCGATCCCGGGGGCAGGTCCACGGTTCGCCGTCCGTCGCACCACAGGACACCGCGGGCATCCGTGCGGGTGAGCACCTCCACGGCCATCATGGAGCGCGGGGAGATCACGAGGGGGCGGGAGAACAGGGCATGGGCGGACAGCGGGACCATGAGCAGGGCCTCGACCTCCGGCCAGACCACGGGACCACCCGCGGAGAACGCGTAGGCCGTGGAGCCGGTGGGGGTGGCCATGACCACGCCGTCGCACCCGAACGTGGACAGCGGCCTGCGGTCCACCTCCGTGACGACCTCGATCATCTTCTCCCGGTTGCCCTTCTCCACGGAGGCCTCGTTGAGCGCCCACGTGTGCAGGACTTTTCGGCGCTGCTCCCACACGGTGATGTCCAGGGCCATGCGCCGCTCCACCGTGTAGCGACCGTCGACGATGGCCTCCACGGTCTCGCTCAGCGCGGAACGCTCGGACTCGGCGAGGAAGCCCACGTGACCCAGATTGACGCCCAGCAGAGGGGTGTCCACTCCGCGCACCAGTTCCGCCGCGCGCAGGATGGAGCCGTCACCGCCGAGCACCATGACGATCTCGATCTCGCGCAGCGCCACGTCCTCCTCGAGGATCTCCACGGGTGCCATGTCCGACCCGTCCGCACGCAGGGCCTCGAGGTCCGGGCGGCAGAGGACAGGTACGAGCCCGGCGTCGTGCAGTTGTTCGCAGGACTGGCGGGCCGCTTCCTTGGCCTCGTGCCGCCCCGTGTGGGTCATCACCAAGATTTTCCGGCTCACGAGCTGAAGACCATCCTCCTGCGATCGACTCCCACGGTGGGCTGACTCAGCCAACACTACGCGAGCGCCCCGACGCGGTCAGTGCTTCGGGCTGCGGCACCACACGAAGAACTCCACATTGCCGTCCTGGCCCGGCAGCGGACTGGGCGCCGTGCCGAGCACCTCGAGCCCGACGTCGCGCGCGCACGCCCGTACGCGCTCCACCGCCGCTTCCCGCGCGGCGTCGGACGTCACGACGCCGGTGCGGGACAGCGCGTGCGCCCCCACCTCGAACTGGGGTTTGACCATGAGCAACAGGTCCCCTCCACGCTCCGTGGCCGCCGCGAGCGCAGGGACCACGAGGGTCAGGGAGATGAAGGAGAGGTCGCACACTGTCAGTTGGGCGGGGCCGCCGATCTCGGCGGAATCCAGGTAGCGCGCGTTGAGCCCCTCGTGGACCCGGACGCGGGGGTCCGCGCGCAGTTCGGGGACCAATTGGTCGTGCCCCACGTCCACCGCCACGACCTCGCGCGCACCACGGCGCAACAGGACGTCCGTGAACCCTCCGGTGGACGCCCCCGCATCCAGACAGCGCTTGCCCGCGGGGTACACGTCCGGGAACCGTTCGAGCGCGCCGGCCAGTTTGTGCCCGGCGCGGCTCACGTACTCCTCGCCCTCGGCTGCCGCGACCTCGAGCGTAGCCTCCGAGGTGACCACGGCGGAGGGTTTCGTGGCCGCGGACCCGTTCACACTCACGCGCCCGGCCTTGATCAGCGCGGCGGCCACGGTGCGGGACCGGGCGAGACCGCGCGCGGTCAGCGCCCGGTCGAGCCGATCGTTCACGGGTGCTCCCGCTCCCCCGCGGCGTCCGACCCAGGCTCCGTCACGGAGTCGATGAGCCCGGCGGGCAACGAACCCGGCGACGCGTTGAGGATCCGCTCCAGTTCTTCGTGCAGGACCTCGTACGCCGCGGCCTGTTCCGTGACGGGGAGCGCGGCGATGTTTGCTTCACGCGCGAGCACGCGGTCCACGGGGTCCAGGCCGGTGTGCGGGGGCTCGGGGTGTTCCTCGTTCACGCGGGGTCCTGCCACGTCAGCGACGGTTCGTGAGCGACGTCGACGTCGGGATGGGCGGCCCACCACGCGGCGCATGCAGCGCGCCAACCGTCCAGGCTGTCGCGAGGCGCGGTGACCGTCACGGCGGTGCTGTCGGTCTCCGCGACGGCCTCGCGGCACCGCGCGCGGAACCAGTCGCCGTCGTGCGTGACGTCCACCCGGGGATACGGTTCGAACAGCTCACGCAGGTTCCCCAGGAGGTAGGTGGGGCGCTGGGACGTGCACGCGGCGAGCACCGAACACGGCGAGTCCACCCCCGTGAACACCTCGATCCCGGGCATGCCCGCGTTGTTGGCCCCGAGGATGTCGGTGTCCAGCCGGTCCCCCACGACTGCGGGGTTGCGGGCGCCGACGCGCTCGGCCGCCTCGCGGAAGATGGGGGCCTCGGGTTTGCCCGCGACCACGGGTTCCCGGCCCGACGCCGCGGCAACAGCGGCCACGAGCGTCCCGTTGCCGGGGGCGATCCCCCGTTCCTTGGGGATGGTGCGGTCGGTGTTGGTCGCGCACCACAGCACGGCGTCGTCCGCGAGGGTGAAGGCGGCCTCGGCGAGGTGCTCCCATCCGATGTGCGGGTCGAAGCCCTGCACCACGACCTCCGGTTGCTCGTCCTGGGAGGTCACGGGGGTCAATCCCACGGCGCGGATCTCGTCCGCGAGCGCCTGCGCCCCCGTGATCAACACTTTCGCCGACCGCGGGAGCCGCTCCGCCAGCAAAGCCGCGGCCGCCTGGGCGGAACTCACCACGTCCTGCGTCCGAGCGGGAGCGCCGAGGGACGAGATGTGCTCGGCCACCGCTTCGGGGGATCGGGATGCGTTGTTGGTTACGTACATCACCGCGCGCCCCGAGTCCTTCACTCGCTTGAGGCTCTCCGGGGCGCCGTCGATCGCGTGCGGTCCCGCGTAGACCACACCGTCCAGATCACACAGCAAGGCGTCGAACCGTTCGATGAGCGTCGCGTCCTCGCTCCCCTCCTCGCGGGCGGGATCAGTTGCGGTCATGACCGGTGTCCGTCCCGTGCTCGCCGTCGGCGCTCTCGGCGGGTGCGTGGTTGTCGGCTGACGGTTCGTCGTGCCGTGCCGTGGACTCGTCCTCCTCGGGTGCATCCTCCCGGACCGACGCGTCCTGCGCCTTTGCGCCACCTTCAGCCAGCGCGTCCTCCTCAGAGGGCGCCTCGTCCCGGTCGGAATCCGCGCCCGCCGCGGGGGCGTCATCACTGGGGCGGTCCGCGCTGTGTCGCTTCTGGGCCTCACGGACGGTGCGCCGAGCGTCGTCCTCGTCCAGGTCGTCACCCAGGTCCACGATCTCGGGCTCGGAGAACTGGCCCATGCCCAGCGCCGCCTCCGCAACGATGGCCTGGCGATCCCACGACATGGCCTCGCTGTCGCGACCCACCGCGCGCAGGGCGTCCGCGTACGCGCGGAAGAGTTTGGGGCTGTAGGAGAACCCGCGGTTCTTGTCGAGCTGCGGGATCTCGAGCGCCGCGAGCGCGGCCTGTTCGTCACCGGCGTCGGCGTGGATCCCGGACACGACCATGGCGAGCTCGGCCTTGCCCTCGGCGTCCAGCGCATCGGCGGCATCCGAGATGGCCTCTTCCATGGCCTTGTCCACGCGGCCCAGGGCACGCTGGGCGTCCACCATGAGCGGCAGGTGTGCCTGCGAACCGGAGATCCGCCGGTGGGTGCGCAACTCCTTCAGGGCGAGCGCGTAGTCACCGGCCGCGTACGCCGCGATCCCGGCAACCTCGCGCACAGCGCCGATCCGCCCCGCCTTACGCACGGCGGCGTTGGCGTGTTCAAGGGCGAATTCGGGATCGTCGTCGAGATAGCGCGCCGCCATCACGAGGTGCTTGGACACCCGCTCGGCGTTGCTCGCCTCGAGGGCCTGCAGTTCCCGGCGCACGGTCCGGTCGATCTCCCGACCCGTGACGTCCGCGTCGATGTCCGGGGCCACGAACCGCGGCTGGGCATCTCGGCGGTCATTGCGCTCGGGGTCACGTGCGTCACCGCGCCGGTCGTCACGGTGGTCGCGGCGCTCGTCGCGCGCTCCGAAGCCGCGCCCGCCGCCCTGGCGAACCCGGTCACCGCCCCGGCGCGCGAAGCCCCCGTCCCGGCGATCCCGGTCCCCGCGATCATCACGTCGCCCAAAACCACCATCACGACGGTCGCCCCGACGCCCGTAGTTGCCCTCACGCCTGTCGTCCCGACGCCCGTAGCCGCCCCGTTCCTCACCACGAGCGCCGTCGCGCGGACCGCGTCGATCGTCGTCACGGCGGTAGCCGCCTCGCCGGTCATCATTCCTGCGCTCGTCACCGCGCCCGCCGTAACTCCCCGCCCGCTCGTCCCGGCCCCGGTAGCCGCTGCGAGCGTCGTCTCCGGATGAACGGCGTCCGCTGCCGCCTCGGCCGCCGAAATCGTCCCGATCTCCGGGACGGCCCCCCGAGCCCCCGCGGTACGAGGAGCGATCGGAGCCACGGCGATCCGTGCCCCGACGATCGTCGTCGCCCCGGGAGAACCGGCGGTCTCCCCCACCGCGGGATGAACCGCGCTCGTCACGGCCCCACCGGCCGCCGCGGTCACCCCCGCCGCGTCGACGATCGGAACGATCGTGGGAACCGTGCTGTTCAGATTCGCTCAAGGGGTGTCTCCTACTGCGGCCTGCGGCCATGGTGCGGGGGCGGGATCTGGCACCGCCGGATGTTCTCGAAGAGCATTCTACAAACGGTGCGCGGAGCACTCCCAACGCCATGGACGGGCTGGTCGCGGCACTCGAACGGGACGCGGGGAGATGATCCGCGCGGGGAGTGAACCGCAGGAGGGTGGGCGCCGTACATAATGAAGCATGCGTTTGAGATCCCTCTCCAAAAACCTGCTTCTGCGGGTCCTCGTGGCCATCGTCATGGGCGTCGTCTTCGGCCTCTTCTTCCCGGAATGGCTCGCACGGGTGTTCATAACCTTCAACGGCATCTTCAGCCAGTTCCTGGGGTTTCTGATCCCCCTGATCATCGTGGGCCTCGTGACACCGGCCATTGCGGATCTGGGACGGGGCGCGGGCAAGTGGTTGGCCGTGACGGCGGCCATCGCGTACGGGTCCACCATTTTCGCCGGTCTCCTGGCGTTCCTCGTGGCCAAGGCGAGCTACCCGTGGCTGCTGGGCGGTCACAGGTCCGTCAACGGGCTGGAGAACCCGGAGGACCACGCCCTGAGCGGGTTCTTCGACATCACCATGCCACCCGTGTTCGACGTGATGACAGCTCTCATCCTGGCCTTCTGCATCGGCGTGGGGATCACGTTCGTCAAGGGCAACTACCTGCACCACGGGTTCGGGGAGCTGCGCACGATCGTGATGCGGATCGTGGAGAAGATCATCATCCCGCTGTTGCCCGTCTACATCTTCGGCATGTTCCTGAGCCTCACCATGAACGGGCAGATCGTCCTGGTGATCTCCACCTTCCTGCGCGTGGTGATCCTGGCGTTCATCATGACCGTGGTGATCCTGATCATCCAGTACTGCGTGGCGGGCCTCGTGGCCAAGCGCAACCCGCTCGTGATGCTCAAGAACATGCTCCCGGCGTACGCCACGGCGCTGGGCACGTCATCGTCCGCGGCGACCATCCCCGTGACCTTGGAATGCACCAAGCGCAACGGCGTGGACGAGCGCGTCGCCGGGTTCACCATTCCCCTGTGCGCCACGATCCACCTCTCCGGGTCCACCATGAAGATCGTGCTGTTCTCCCTGGCGATCATGACCATTTCGGGGATGCCCATCAACACGTGGCAGTACATCGGGTTCATCCTGCTGCTGGGCGTGACCATGGTCGCCGCGCCCGGTGTCCCCGGCGGCGCGATCATGGCCGCGGTCGGCATCCTGCAGTCCACGCTGGGCTTCGACGAGACCGCCGTGGGGCTCATGATCGCCACCTACGTGGCCATCGACTCGTTCGGCACCGCATGTAACGTCACCGGCGACGGCGCCATCGCCGCCGTCATGGACCGCATGCTCAAGGACAAGAGCGGGCGCCTGCGTGACGCCCCCGCGGAGTCGACCGTCTGACCATCTCGTGCGGGCCTCGCAGCCCGCACCTGCGATCCATCACGACGGCGCGTCGCACTGTGCGACGCGCCGTCGTCATCTCGTGGCCGGGTGCCGGTACGGGTGGCCCGCTCAGGGAGCACCCGCTCAGGAGACCCCGGTGATCACGGAGAGTCCCGCCGAGGCGAGGCCGGCGAACAGGACACCCCACAGCACGATCGAGATGCACTGCCAGAAGATGATCTTCCCCTTGGCCACGCCAGCCCCGGCCATCATGGACGAGGTGATCTGACTGGGCAGCACGGCCTGACCCAGGATTGACACCCCGGCCACCCCGTACTTCTCGAACATCCTCACGAAACGCTGCTGACGTTTGCTCGGCTCCTTGCGCTCGTCCCGATTGCGCGTGAAGAACTTCCGGACCCGCTCCGCGAACAGGACCAACAGGGTCATGGAGACGATGTTGCCGATCACGGCGAAGAGCACCGCCATCACGGGATGGATCCCCGCGATGACCCCCACCGCCGAGGCCCCGTAGGACTCGATGAACGGGATCGCCCCGCCCAGCATCAGGAACAGGGCCTGAACGGTCTGCCCCGCGGCCTCCACATTCTCCTGCAACCACTGCATGGCGTTCTTCCTCTCCTCCGGCGGGTGCTTGAGCGCCGCGCTGTGGACGTGTGTTCGGGCTGTCGTGCCCTTCTGCCCACCACTCTTCCGCGCGGGGACCGTTCGCGGCAGTGAGCCCGCGTCATCACCTTGGCCACGGATGTCATCAGCCCACATGACACGTGTCATATCCGGATCACCCGGCCCCTAGGGTGGAGGCATGTCGGCGATCCCTACGTCCGCGCCGGTCCACGGCGCAGAACAGCACGAACTCGACCTCGCGCGGCAACGCCGGAACATGAGCCTGGTGTGGTGGAGCACCTACCTCACGCTGGTGGGCATCCTGCTCTACGTGTTCTTCCTGAACTTCGCGGCCATCGCGTTCAGGCCATCGGCGGCCGCGTACGTCACGACGGGGATCATCGGCGTGACGAGCCTGCTGTGCTGGGCCGCAGGGCTGTTGCGGATTCGTCGGGGTGTGAGTCGGGCGGCCGTGTTGACTCCTTTTATGGGTGTGGCTGCGATCCTGGGGATTGTGTGCGCCGTTCTCGCGGCGAGCGTCGGCCCCCGAGGGGTTTACGCCGCACTCCCCCTGGCCGTCGTGGTCATGACGGCCGGCCTGCAGCCCGAGCACCGCTGGCGCTGGTTGTTCCTCGTGGCCGCTGCGATCCCGCCCGTGTACCTCTTGGTCTGTTGGGCCATGGGGGTGATGAACCCGACCGCGATGGACGTCGCCATGACCATCCAGTACGCGGGGATCGTCCTGCTCGCCATCCCCTCCTCGTTGTGGGTCTGGGGCGTCATGCTACAGCTGGAGGCCGCTCAGCGCCGTGCCGCGGACCTGGCCATCGCGAACGAGCGGCTGCGCTTCGCGGCGGACCTGCACGACGTCCAGGGGCATCACCTTCAGGTCATCAGCCTCACCACGGATCTCGCGGCCCGCCTGCTCGGCAAACAGCAGTACGACGCCGCCCGCGAGCAGGTCCTCGCGGCTCACGCAGGCGCGCAGGAAGCCCTGCGTGACACACGCTCCCTGGTCCAGGGTTATCGCTCCACCACTCTCCTGGACGAGCTCGAGAACGCGTCCTCCGTTCTCGGCGCGGCCGGGATCCACACGGACGTGGACCTGCCCCCGATGCTGCGGACCTGGGCCGGTCGCTCACGACCCTTCCCCGACTCCACCGAGGACGGCCGCGGTGACACCGTCACGAGCAATGTGCTGGGCCTCGTTGTGCGGGAGGGCACAACCAATATCCTGCGGCACTCCCACGCCTCCTCCGCGCGGATCTCGCTGCGTTTGATCTCGTCCACGGGTCGTGACGACGACGCCGCACCCACCGGTCGTGCCGCACGGCGCCGACGCCTGCCGGGCGGGGGCGCTCATCTCGAACTCGTCATCCACAACGACGGCGCGTCCCCGTCCTCGGAATCCACGCCGGACGCCTCCACCGGGAACGGATTGGCGGGGCTGCGTGAACGACTGTCGGCGCTGGGAGGCACGCTCACGTACACCTTCGATCCCGCGCACGACGGTTTCACCCTGACCGCGCGCGTGCCTATGACACGAGACGACCATGAATGACGAGCGGATCACGATCCTTCTCGCGGACGACGAGCACCTGATCCGCGGGGCCCTTGCTGCCCTGCTGCGCCTCGAGGACGACTTCGACGTGGTGGCCGATGTCGCAGACGGGGCCGAGGCTCTACGGGCGGCTCAGCAGCACTCCCCCACCGTGTGCATCCTGGACCTGGAGATGCCGCCCACGGATGGCGTGGACACGGCGCAGCGCATCGTGAGCTCGGTGGACACCCGCATCCTCATGGTCACGCGCCACGCCCGTCCCGGAGTACTGCGCCGCACCCTGTCTGCGGGCGTGTCCGGGTTCCTCCCCAAGTCCACGCCCTCCGAGAAGCTGGCCCAGGTGGTGCGGGACATCGCGGCCGGCAAGCGGTACGTGGATCCAGAAATCGCCGCGAGTGCGCTATCGGGCTCCGCATGCCCTCTGAGTGACCGGGAACTGGACGTGCTGCGTGAATCCGCGCAGCAGCCCACTCTCGCGGACGCGGCTGCGGCCCTGCATCTCGCACCGGGGACCGTCCGGAACTACGTCTCCTCGGCCCTGGCCAAGTTGCACGTGTCCACCCGTCAAGAGGCCGTGCAGCGGGCATGGGACGAGGGATGGATCTGAGGGTGAGAGAGCGTGACGCTGTCGACTCGCATCGGGGTGCAGCAGAAGAACCCGATCGTGGTGGTGGCCCGAACGAACCCATCGCCGCTGGCGCCGTGGTGAAGCCCACCGTGGCGTTTACACTGCACGATCTCCTCGCCCAGCGGGACGTGCAGCGTACCCTCATCCACGGACACTGTCTCGACCTCGCGCACCCTGCCCTGTGGAAGCATCGCCTTGCTGAGCCGAACCTCGCCGCGATGTGGGAGAACTATCGTAATTGGAATACCGACGAGCGCACTCCATGAACAAAGCCCCCCGAGGAGTATTCCTCGGGGGGCTTGTGT